>JAYUCQ010000225.1:0-4718 GCA_043740265.1 Hyphomicrobium sp. | reverse complement strand
GCCATCCGCCATGCCATTCACACCGACCGGATCATCATCGGCCGCGAGACGCTCGAACTGCGCGATCCCAAAGACACGCGCTTTGCTGGCATGCTCGGCATCAAGGAATACCCGGCCCGGACTATGCCCGGCATGCTCAATGAACTCCTGGCCCTTCCGTTCGAACTGACCGTGGTCCAGTCGTTCCGCTTTATTGACAAGGCGTCGGCACGGGCGATCCTGTCGCGCAAACAAAACCAAATGCTGAATGCCGCCGATAAAGCGTTCTCGCAAGTTGCAGAGCTGAGCCTGGCGCTCGACGATCTCGAAAGCAACCGCTGGGTTTTGGGTGAACATCATCTGAGTGTTGCGGTCTTTGCCGAGACGGTTATCGCTTTGAACGACAACCTTGCTGCCGCCCGCAGTGCAACTGCTGCAGGCGGGGCCGTCATCGTGCGCGAGGACTTGGGCCTTGAATCCTTCTGGTGGGCGCAGTTGCCGGGCAACTTCCGGCATCGCAAACGCTCGGGCGCGATTACGTCAGCAAACTTGGCGAGCCTGGCGCCGTTCCATGGTTTCCCAAAAGGACGTGCCGACGGCAATCCCTGGGGTCCGGCAGTGGCGATGTTCAAAGCCCAAAGCGGTGCGCCGTACTTTTTCAACTTTCATGATGGTGATCTCGGCAACACTTTCATCTGCGGTCCGTCGGGGTCGGGCAAGACGGTGGTGCTGAATTTTCTGCTCGCACAAGTGACCAAGCACGGTGCCAGAATCGTGCTGTTCGACAAAGACCGGGGTGCCGATCTTTTTGTCCGGGCGCTGGGCGGCACATACTTGCCGTTGAAGAGCGGCGTGCGGACGGGCTTCGCGCCATTGAAGGCGATCCCCTATGACGCGGCCGGGCAAGCGTTTCTGACGCGCTGGCTGGAAAGCCTGGCGGGCGGGACGATTGCAACGCACGAACGCGAAGCCCTCGCCAGTGCCGTCGCGGCGCTAGGCGAAAGCCCGCTAGACAACCGGACCTTCGGAGCACTGAGATCCTATCTCGATCAAACGGATCGCGACGGCATCGCAGCCCGCTTGAAACGCTGGCAGCGCGGCGCGCCGCTCGGCTGGGCGTTCGACAACCCGGCAGACGTGCTCAATGCGAGTGTGACCTATTCCGGTTATGACATGACAGAGTTTCTGGATAATCCCGACATCCGCGGCCCGCTGATGGCCTATCTGTTCGAACGCATTGAGCGGACGATCACCGGCGACCGCATTGTCATCGCCATCGATGAATTCTGGAAGGCGCTCGGTGATCCTGTGTTCAGCGATCTCGCCAACAATAAGCTCAAGACCATTCGCAAGCAGAACGGGCTGATGGTGTTTGCGACCCAGAGCCCGGCCGATGCGCTGCGCTCGAAGATTGCCCACACCATTATCGAACAATGCCCGACGCAGATTTTTATGGCTAATGGCCGGGCAAGCGAAAGCGACTATGTCGGTGGCATGAAACTGACGGCGCGTGAGTTTGAGCTGGTCGCGCGCCAGCTGACTCCGGAAAGCCGCAGGTTCTTGATCAAGCAGGGGCATGCCTCTGTTGTTGCCGAGCTTGATCTCGGCGGCTTTGACGACGAACTAGCGATCCTGTCGGGCCGGACCGCCAACGTGCGGCTGGCGGACACAATGCGCGACGAGAGAGACCACACCGAGGACAACAGCGACGACGATTGGATGGCGGCGTTTCACAGGCGGCGCCGGGCCTAACCGGCCAGCAATAGGGAACACGGGGACTTTAAAATGATCAGACACTTTTGGCGGCGCGCGGTGTGCGCGGCCGCGACCGGCGGAGCTTTGGGTCTTTTGGCTATGCCCGCAGCGGCACAAATTCCGGTCATTGATCCGGCGGCGATCGCCAAGCAGATCGAGCAGATCACCGAACTGCGGACGCAGCTGGAGACGGCCAAAGACCAGCTGACGCAGCTGCAAAGTTTGCATGGCTCGCTGAACAAACTGACCAACATGGGCGACATCGCAGCCCTGCTGTCGAACCCGGCGGTGCGCCAAGCCCTGCCGAAAGATTTTGGTCAGCTCGAAGCCGCCTTGAAGGGCCAGGGTGCTGGCGCACTCGGCTCTCGCGCTGAAACCTACCGGCAGGAGAACGAGGTCTACGCTCGCTCGGGCGATGATTTCTACGCTACTGAATCCCGCCGGGCCCAGCTCGCCAACGCCGGGCAAACAAGCGTCGCGCAACAGGTCTATGAGGCGGCCAGCCGCCGCATGGATGGCCTCGACGAGCTGCGCCGTCAGATCGGGCACAGCGAAGACCCCAAGACCACGCTCGATCTGCAGGCCCGCATCGGCAGTGAGAGTGCGCAGCTGCAAAACGAACTCCTCAAAATGCAGGCGCTCGCCATGTTGCAGCAGGCGGAAGTTCAAACCCGCGAGCAGCGCGCAAAAGAAGATTGGGACCGGCGGATTGACGGCAACATCCGGGCGCTGGGTGGCACGGCCGCCACTCCGTAACCACCCGATCCATGACCCCAAGCGCGTGAGGCCAACATGAATGTCTTTCAAAGCATTGACGCGGCGTTTCAGAAACCGGCGGTCGATTTTCTCGAGCGCACGGCAACGGGGCTCTGTAGCGCACTCGCCGATCCCATGCGGGCGGCGCTGACACTCTATGTGTTGTGGTTTGGAATTCTGGTGCTGCGCGGCGCGGTTCAGGAGCCGATTCCGGACGCGCTGGCCCGGATATTCAAAGCCAGCATCATCACGACGCTGACGCTGAGCTACGCCAGCTACAACGATTATGTCGGCAACTTCTTTTTCGACACCCTGCCGCGCGAAATCGCAGCCGTTGTTGGCGGCGGCACACCGGCCTCGCCAGGGCGCTTTGATCAACTGCTGACCCGGACCAACGTCCTGGTCGAAGAGATGTGGCGCGATGCCGGGTGGAGCTTTGGCTTGATCAAGGCGGCTGTCTCCTCCGTCGTCATCTACGTCACCATGGGCCTGTTGACGGCCTATGGGTACTTCACCTGGCTGTTCGCCAAGTTTGCGCTCGCTCTTGTTCTGGGGCTTGGTCCGATGTTCGTGGCTTTAGCCCTCTTTGACGCAACACGCGGCTTTGCCCAAGCCTGGCTGGCGCAAGTCGTCAACTATGTCATCCTGCAAGTGCTCTCCATTGCCGTTCTGACGATGATGCTGACAACGCTCGAAGGTTTGCTTGGCACCTCCAAGGGCGCGTGGGATTCAACCGCCTCGGCGCTCGGCATTGTGGCCGGCGGCACGTTCTGTTTTGGCGTGTTGTGGAATTTGCCGGCGATGGCGGCGGCACTGGCGTCGGGTGGCGCCTGGCTCGCCGTGCGTGGACCGGCGGCCGTGATGCGGGCAACGCACGCATCGACCGTCGGCAACATCGAAAGCGCCAAGGCGAGTGCGCAGGGCCTCGCTGCACGGTCGCGCAGCTATAGCGGCGGTCACGGCTGGTTCCGGCCCAACACCGCGCGCGCCGTTCCGGTCCGGAGTTCAGGACCAACACTCGAACAGCAGCAAGCCATGACTGGGGAACAGAGGGGGTAAGCATGCCGAAAGTCATAACACTCATAGCCATCGCTGGTCTGAGTACACTCACAGGATGCGCAAGTCTCAGAGGCGGACCACCGTCGTGTGATGGCTCCGCGCGCCGTCCGGTCGGCAGCGTGCCGGACCGCACAAGCTTCATCGCGCCGGATATCTCCAACGCCGGAGGCCACCATGTCCAAAGCTGAAGCCGTCCGTGCAGGCGACCTCGACCACTACTTTGCCACCGCGCGCCGCTTTGATCAGGATGCGTCGATCGAAGCCTATGCTTCGGCCAAACGCGCTTGGCGCATCGCCGGTGGGGCGTCGGTGCTGACAGGATTGAGCCTCGTGGTGGTCGCCTGTCTCGCGCCCTTAAAAAGCGTCGAGCCGTTCGTCATTCGCGTTGATAACACGACCGGCATCGTCGATGTGGTCTCGGCGATCACTGGTCCCAGTACCTACAATGACGCGACGACGAAGTATTTCGCCGGGCTCTATGTCCGGGCGCGGGAAGGCTTTGCGGCGAGTGAGGCCGAAAGCAACTTCCGCACCGTGGCGCTGATGTCAGTCGCCGCCGAACAGCGCCGCTTCCAGGAGCTGTATCGCGGCAGCAATCCGCAAAGCCCGCAGGTGCTGTACGGCAAAACCGCGCTCGTCAGGATCACCATCTCCTCGGTGTCGATGCTCGATCGCAACGTCGCCTCGGTTCGCTACCTCAAGACCGTGCTGCGCGGCGATGAGACGACCACGACCCATTGGATTGCGACGCTGACGTTTTCCTATTCGAGCGAGTCCATGTCGGCCGCCGATAGGATGATCAATCCGCTCGGGTTTCTGGTGAGCGATTTCAAAGCAGATGCGGAGGCTATCCCATGACGGTGACAACCATGACACGCAGAGTATTTCCATGGCTACGTCTTACAGGCGCATGTCTCGCGCTCCTCACAATCACGGGCGCGGCGCGCGCCGCTGAAGACCCGCGCGCTGGGCAGTTGGATGCCCGGGTGCGCTTTGTCGACTACCGGCCGTATCAGGTGGTCCGCGTCACCGGCCTATTGCGGCATTCGATCCAAATCGAGTTTTCGCCTGACGAAGAGATATTGCAGGCCGCGATTGGCAACACGGTCGCCTGGGAGGCGGCCCCAGTCGGACATATTCTGTTTTTGAAGCCGCGCGAGCATCAAGAG
>JAYUCQ010000224.1:0-1907 GCA_043740265.1 Hyphomicrobium sp. | reverse complement strand
AATCGCAGTTGGTATAACCGCGCTGGCGTCGAGCCGGTAATGGGCTTTGCTTCAGACGAGGAGGTGGAGGAATTCTTGAATACAGCCCCGATGTTTGAGCATCTTCTGGTCCATTGCGGGTTCACGATACTCAAATATTACCTCGATATCAGTCATGAAGAACAGGAACAACGGCTGAAGCATCGTCTAGATGATCCATTGCGGCAGTGGAAGTTGAGCCCGATCGACGCAAAGGCATTGAAGCGTTGGGATGAGTATTCCAAGGCAAGAAACGTCATGCTTCGCCGAACTCATGCGGTCTCGACTCCTTGGATTGTTGTTAAAGCGGATGACAAAAAATCAACGAGGCTGAATGTTATCCGGGATATTCTTTCGCGTTGCGAGTTTCACGGCAAAGATGAGCACGGCGAATTACCCGATCCCAATCGCGTGTTTCTGTTCGATGAGCGCCATCTCAAGGACGGGATGATAGAGGAGTGACGAAAAAGGTTCCAACTCTACATCCGGCAGCGGGAGAGATCGACACTGGATATCCGGCAGCTCGAACCTCCGGAGGATAGCAATGAGCCAGCCATCTTCGACCGATGAGCGCAACGATAACAAGGGCGCCAAACCAGAGAAGGTGCCGACGGTCGTGGCCGAGGCGGAGACAGCGCCCGCACCGGTTGCTAAGCCAGATAGTCCCACCAAGCCGGACGGGACCAACAAGACAGCCGCCTCCGACAAGACGAGTTTGCCTGCCAAGGCGGATAGCGCTGAAGCGAACCCGGTTCGGGAGAATGCAAGCCTGAAGCATCTTATCCCCCGAACACTGATTGGAATTGGTATTACCGTTCTCGTCCTCGCATTCGTGGCTTGGGCTGTCGTTTTCGGGTTTGCATCAAAAGACAGCGGGGTCATCGTTCTGCAGGGCAACGTCGATGTCAGGCAGGTCAATCTGGCCTTCAAGGTTGCTGGCCGCATCGCCGAGATGAAGGTCGATGAGGGTGACAAAGTAGAGGCCAGCAAGATTGTTGCCTCGCTCGACAAGTCCTACTTCGCGGACGAGGTTCGGCTCGTTCGCGCCCGCGTTGCGGTCCAGACAGCGGTCGTCGCCCGGCTCGAGAACGGCAGCCGGCCCGAGGAGATCGCACAAGCACGCGCGTTTGCCGCCGAGCGTGAAGCCGCCACCGTCCTGGCCGAGGCGACCCTCAACCGCCAGCAAACCCTCGCCGATCGCGGCGTTTCCCCCCACCAGCGGCACGATGAGGCGACATCCGCATCGGGCCAAGCCCAGGCGGCGCTAAAGTCCGCGCAGGAGACCTTAAAGCTCGTGGAGATCGGCCCACGCCGCGAGGACATTGATGCGGCGAAAGCTCAGTTAGAGGCAGAAAATGCGGCGCTCGCGCAGGCTGAGCGCAGGCTGCTCGATGCCGATCTGATCGCACTTGGAGAGGGCGTGGTGCTGACCCGCGTGCGGGAACCTGGCGCAATCGTCGCAGCAGGAGAAACTGTGTATGCCGTGACGATCATCTCGCCGGTTTGGGTACGCACCTATGTCGCTGAGCCCGACCTCGGAGCTATCCGTCCTGGCATGGCCGTTGAGGTGAAAACCGACGGCGGCAAGAGCTACCGCGGACGGATCGGTTTCATTTCGCCCGTCGCAGAATTTACGCCAAAATCTGTCGAAACCAGGGAATTGCGAACAAGCCTCGTTTATCGCGTGCGCGTCGTCGTGCACGGAGAGACGGCCGGTCTTTTGCAGGGCATGCCTGTCACGGGTACATCGACAGTCACGAGGTAAGCTATGAGTGAAACGCTTGTCCGGATTGAAGGCGTATCGAAGCGGTTCGGCAGCGCCCCCCTGGCGGTCGCCGAAGTCACGACGACGATTGTGGGCGGAGGGATAACCGCGCTTGCCGGACCTG
>JAYUCQ010000223.1:0-4728 GCA_043740265.1 Hyphomicrobium sp. | reverse complement strand
AGGATCAACTTGACCAGCGTCGTTTTACCGGCACCGTTAGGCCCGATCAGGGTGACGATTTCGCCGGCGCGGACGTCGAGATCGATGTTTGAAAGGATGTCGCGGCCATTGCGTTTGAAGCCGAGCCCGCGCACCGACGCCAGTGCCGTTAGGTCCGGCGGCAGATCGAGGGGTTGCGGATGAGCGTGGACATGCCCGCAGCCGCACGCCGCGCCGTCAGCGTGCTGAGGGGCGGTCTGTAGAGACTGATCGAGGAGTGTTTCGGACATGGTGAATGAAATTGGAGCGCTCACGGGCAGCACAATTGCTGATCTTGGCGCTGCCCTTGGACGTGCTGCGCGAATGAAGCGAAGTCAAGATGTTTTGCAGTCAAGACAACTGAGACGGTGCGCTAAAAGTTAATTGCACATTCTCAGGATTTCCTTGCAGGTCACCAATAATTTCGATTTCATAATATCCAGATAACTTTCTAGTTCACGATCTGCTCGGCTAAGGTAACCTTCGGTGCAGTGCGTCCTTAGTTTGCCAATTGGAAAGTGATCTGTTTCTGAGTCCACGCCCCGAATGACATTGAAAACCGCGTCGTCTGGATTAATTGAACCAAAACGAAGGCGATTGATCTCACGGACTCCCTCGATCAAGTTTAGTCTGCCATCAATCATCGCAGAGGCGACACTAATCAGCTCATCGCAAACTTCTGGCGACTTAAATAGCAATTCTGCCATGATGTAACTACCCCACCACCTGTACAACCACCACCGTCGCGTTGTCTTGATGCGGCTCGCGGACGGCATCGACGGCGCGGATCAGCGCCTTGGCAACGGCGGACGCACCATCGCTGGCGTAGCCCTGAACGATACGGGCAATTTCCACCGGTTCCAGCGTTGCGATGCCGTCGCTGGCGAGGATCACATAATCGCCCGCCTCCAGGGCAATCGGCGATTGCGGCAGGTCGATCAAATCAATTTCGTCGCCCGTAATTGCAGATCGCAGCATGTGGCGGCGGGTATCGCGGCGGGCTTCCTCGGCGGTCATTTTACCCTCCGCCACCATGCGATCCAGTTCCGGCGCGAGGGAATGATCTTCATTCAGCACGGCGACTTCGCCACGGCGGAAAAAATACAGCGGACTATCGCCGACGCTGACCCAGGCGACGCCTTCATTGCTGCATGTCACGCCGACAAGCGTTGAGCCCATGCCTGACAGCGTCGGGCTTTCGGCGACCTTCGCGGCGACAGCTGCGTTGGCTGCTTCCAAACCCGTCAGCAAGCGATCACGCAAAGGCGCATCGTGATCGACGGCTTTCATCAAAAACTGTTCGCAGGCAATGCGGCTGGCCAACGCGCCGCCGGTATGCCCGCCCATGCCGTCGGCGAGCACGGCGAAGCAGCCGCCGTTTGCGCGCGCGGCGTCCGCCGCTGGCACGGCAAACGGGTCGTTGCCGCCGGGCCAATAGGCGGCGGTATCTTCCTGGTAGTCGCGGGCACCGCGGGTCGCGGCAACGGCACACTCGAAGCGGATCATCAAATCTATTCTTGTCGTGCCTCCGGCCGGACGCACTTAGGTTTCAGAAATCTCGGACCAATCGAACTCGGCTCCGCAAAATGCCACGAACGCCACTTGCGTGCGCCCAAGCGTGATGACGTCCATGGGCTTTAACTCAACGGCGCCCGTGGGCTTCTTATCATTCACGGAAACGACGTTGGTCTTAGCAAGGTTTGGCACGAACAGGAAAGAGCGATCATTGCTGTCGTAGCGGACGTAGGCCTGGGCCTCGGACGAAATGGTGTCGTCACCAAAATCGAGGGGAACGCGGTTGCTGGCGGCGCGGCCAAGCGTGTTGTTGCCCTCGAAAATAGGCCGGAATGACCCAAGACCTGGCCCACCGACAACGACCAGAAAGCCGACGACCGGATCTTGGGCGAAGGTGCCGCGCTCGATGGCTTTGCGGCCGCGGACAAGCTGCGTCTTTGCAGAACCAGCAGGCGTTTGCGGCTTTGGACCTTCGCCGCGCATGACGCGCGTGGTCGGGACAGAGTCCGGTTCCGGAGCCGGTGCTGCGATGACTGGCTTTTCGGCAGCGCGTGCCACAGGAGCTGTGCGCGCCAGGCGGGCGGCGTTTTCGGCGCTCGGACTTGGTGAGTGGGGACTTGGTGAGTGGGGACTTGGCGTGGCGTGGCTGGCCGGTGATACAGGACTGACGAACGCGGCGACAACAGCGGGGGATATTTTTTCAGCGCCGCTTGCAACTGGTGTGATCGCGATCACCGGCTTTGCCATCCGTGCTGGAGACGACGGCATCTCATCGCGGCCTGCCGCCAGCAACGCATCCTTCAATGAACCTAGAAACGCGCCGGCCTTACCGACTTTCGAGCCTTGATCCGCAGCCTTGTCACCCCGCTCTTCGATCATAAAGTCAGTCTCCTTTTTAAGTTGAATTGGCGTTGAATTTTTGTGCCGTCATCCCCGCGAAGGCGGGGATCCGGTCAAGAATCGGTTTGAACTCATATTGCTCATTGGACGGATCCCCGCCTTCGCGGGGATGACGACAATTCGTGGCGCTAAATCTGCTTCCATCACTAGATCAACCCTGCTCTAAAGCGCAGGCGGCCGGGGCCGAGTTCGATCACGTCGCCGTCGCTCAAACGTGCGTCCGAGCAGCGCTGGCCGTTGACGCGGATACCGTTGCCATCGGTGCCGGACAGATCAGTGATGTGCCAATCTTCCAAGTGTTCGCGATGAATGGCGGCGTGATAGCGATGCACGGCGTTGCTTGGAATGCGAATGTCGTTGTCGTCTTCGCGGCCAATGCGCAGCATGTCGTGCAGTATGGCAAAGCGCGTATTCGAGCCGCCGACAATTTCGAGGAAAGCGTGCGCTGGCAGGTCCGTTGTGCCGCCGCTGATATCCGCGGCAAGGGTCTCATCTGTCTCACCTTTATAACGGCGCGTATCATCATCGGACAGCGGCCTGCGACTGGCAAACGGCGCAAGCACCGCCAAAACCGGCATAACAGCCAGCATACCGAGCCCAAGCATCAACGCAGGCGCTACAATATAGCCGCGGACAATCATATCGCGCGCCACGGATAAGGTGGTTTGTATCGCGGGGACTATATCGGCGCTCCCCAGCGCAGCTGCGGGGCTCGAATAAAACGCGAGAGACACCAGCGCGCCACAGGACGCCAAAACGAGCGCGGTGCGTTGCATAACCATGAGATCCATCCTCCTGCAGCGCATTGCCTTCGCAAATCAAGTGCGATTGACGCGTTACGCTTTGCAAATTCCCGCGATGAGGATTTGTAATGGTGATGGCGGCGGCAACATGGCCGGAAAACGACACCAAGAGGATTTGTTCATCCACCGTTCATCGCTCTTTTGGGCGCCACATTCTTGCGGCAAATCTACGAAGCAGTGAAAAGTGACGCGACGACGGTCATTCAGCAGCGCGGTGGCCACGCGCTCAAGGCAACGCACATCAAGACAACGCTCATCAAAACAGGCATGCGGCAGCAAGACCGGGGAACATGACAAATCTGATCGCCCTTCCGGGCGGCACAGAGCTGGCAGGTGATTACAAGATCGACCGCGTTCTCGGCGCGGGCGGATTTGGCGTGACGTATCTGGCCGACGAAATCGCCTTGTCGCGCAAAGTCAGCATCAAAGAGTATTTCCCGAGCGACTTCGCCGCACGCACTTCTGATGGTTCGGCAACGCCAAGATCAGAGGACTGTTCCGGCGACTACACGTGGGGCTTGGAACGCTTCATCGAAGAAGCGCAAACGCTGGCTAAATTCAATCACAGCAATATCGTCCGCGTCTATCGCACATTCCGCGCTAATAACACGGCGTACATGGTGCTGCACTTCGAGGAAGGTCAAAGCCTCAAATCCTGGCTGAAGAGCCTCAATCGCGCGCCAAGACAGAAAGAACTCGATGCCATCGTTGGGCCGCTGCTCGACGCTTTGCAAACCATCCACAAGGCCGACTTCCTGCATCGCGATATCGCGCCCGACAACATCATCATCCGCAAGTCCGGCGATCCGGTGCTGATTGATTTCGGCGCGGCGCGCAGTGATATCGCAGCGCATTCCAAAACCAAGACCGTCTCGGCGCTGGTGAAGCCCGGATACAGCCCCTACGAACAGTACGCCGAGACGAGCAAGCAGCAGGGCCCGTGGACCGACATTTACGCGCTGGCGGCAACGCTTTATCACGCCGTCACCGGCAAGCGTCCGCCCGATTCACCATCGCGTATGTTGAAGGATGAAATGGTACCGGCGCACGAAGCCGCGCTCAGTTCCTACCGGCCGACGTTTCTCGACGCTATTCAGAAGGGCCTTTCCCTCAAGGTCAACGCGCGTCCGCAATCGGTTGCGGCTTGGCGCGGCGCGCTCTTAGCTCCAGCACCAGAAAAGCCCGGCGTCATCGCGCGCATGCGGGAACGCACGGAAATCAAAAAGACGGACGGCAAATCACGCCGCGCCGCGCCGGCCGTTGCAACTGTTGCGCTGGCCAAGACCGCAATCCCACCGCCGCCCGATGTGCCGGGAGTCAAAGGCGGCTGGCTGGACTTCGTCGACGGCTTGAAATCACCTGCCGCTAAAGCGCCTGCGATTGCACCTGCCGCTGCAATTGAAAAGTCACCGGTCAAACCTGATCCACCGCGCGCGGCGACAATCAAAGCCGTTGCCGCCGTCGCCCCGCCGCCGCTGCCTGTACTTCTTCC
>JAYUCQ010000222.1:0-11488 GCA_043740265.1 Hyphomicrobium sp. | reverse complement strand
CGATCTTGACGTCGGGCTTGACGTCTTCAAACGGGCGTTGCTTCGGCGGTTCCGTGCCGAGCAGATTGATCCAGGCATAAGCGCCGCTGGCGAGGTCAAGGCCTTGTTCGTTCGAACCCGCGTCAGGGGCGAACACACCAGTCATGATTTTGCTGAGATCGGGCGTGGTCAGCACCGGCTTGCCATCCGCGCCATTGCCGCGCCGGTCGGCACCGGCAACGTCCTGAAATGATAACTTCTGCGTGTCGGCAATTTCTTTCAGCGTCTTGCCCGCCGAGCGGTTGTCTTCGATCTCGTCGCGCTTTTTCTGCAACTCAATTTTGGCTTTTTCAGTCGCAAGCTTGTCTTTGACCTGATCCTTGACGCCTTCAAGCGTTTGCAACTTGCCGGGTTCGATTTGGGTTACGCGGAGAATGACCGTGGCGAAGCGGCCCTCGACGACGTCCGAGTATTTGTCCTTTTCAAGCGCGAAGGCCACGTCGGCGGTTTTTTTGTCGATCAGGGCCTTCTTGTTGATCAAGCCAAGGTCGGCATCGGTATCTTTGGCACCAGCTTCTTTGGCAACGTCGCCGAACGATTTCGAACCGTCGCGCAAGGCTTTCAATGCCGTCTCGGCTGCGGCCTTGTCCTTGAACGCGATCTGCTGGACGCGGCGCTGCTCAGGCACGTCGTAGCTGTCTTTGGTTGTCGCATAGGACGCCGCGATTTCCTCGTCGGTCACCGTCACCTGTTTTTTGAGGTCGTCGATCGACAGCGTCAGAAGCTGGAACTTGCGGAAT
This sequence comes from Hyphomicrobium sp., assembly GCA_043740265.1. Taxonomy (GTDB): domain Bacteria; phylum Pseudomonadota; class Alphaproteobacteria; order Rhizobiales; family Hyphomicrobiaceae; genus Hyphomicrobium_B. The sequence goes on along the minus strand of JAYUCQ010000222.1, from coordinate 10,709 downwards.
TCAGGCGTCATGAAACGCGCTTTCGCCGCCTCATAGCGTTCTTTCAATTTGGCGTCATCGGGCTCGGGGACGGTGACGGCTTTGTCGGCATCAATAGCAATCCATTCGAGGACGCGCTTTTCCTGATTGTAGGCGTGCGCCAGTTCAAGCGACGCTTGAGGAACGGCCATGCCCTGCACCAGCGAGCCCAACACCTGGGTGCGCACTTCGTCTTTGCGGAAGAGATTCAAGAAGCCCTGCTCCGACAATCCCATTTGGCGTAGGCGCTGGTTAAAGGCCTCACGCGAAAACTTGCCGTCGGGGCCCTTGAGGTTGGCTTCGTCTTTGATCGAGTCAATCATTGCATCATTGGAGAGGCCAAGGCCAAGCGTATGGGCGTGGGCTTCTATGGCCGCGCCTCCGAGCAGCTGACCAATGACGCGGCGGTCGAGGCCAAGTGCTTTGCCTTGTTCCGGCGTCAGCTTCTGTTTGGCTTCGCGCGAGAAGGCTTCAAGCTCGCGCTGGAACTCGCGCTGGAATTCGCCCTGTGAAATTTGCGTGCCGCCGATCGACGCCAGAGACCCCTGGCCCCAGCCGCGAAAAACGTCGGCCACGCCCCACATAGCGAAGCTGGCAACCAGAATACCAAACAGGCCCTTGGCGATCCACGATTGGGCGCCGCGTCTCATACTCTCGAGCATTGAAGTGTCTTTTCCCGTGGTTGTTGCGCGCCCACTGCCCGTCTCTGGGCCGGCCATGCGCCGTCAATAAGTGGCGATATGTTGAAGCCCGTGGGTGACGGGCCGTTTCGGCGTGATATGAAGCGCAGCGCCGCCCGGATTGCAAGGGCGGGGGTTGAGCAAAGCGTGGGCTGCGTTAAGCCGGGCCACAATTGAGGAATGCCAGAGGTTCTGCCAGGGGGAATGAATGAGCGCCGCCGTCCCGAAAATCCGGCCTTTGGTCGCTGGCAACTGGAAAATGAACGGGCTCACGGCCAGTTTGCCTGAGGCTTTGACAACCGGTGAGGCCTTGTCCGGACCGCTTTCGGCTCTGGCAATCGACGTCATGATCGCGCCGCCCGCGACGTTGCTGGCGGCGTTGGCAGCCGCCTGCCACGGAACAAAGCTGCGCTTTGCGGGCCAGGACTGCCACGCCAACGCCAGCGGCGCCCATACCGGCGATATTTCCGCTGAAATGCTGAAAGAAGCCGGTGCCGCAGCAATTATCGCCGGGCATTCCGAACGCCGCGCCGATCACGGCGAAACCGACGCGGTTGTTGAATCCAAGGTGGCGGCTATCCACCGCGCCGGGCTGACGGCGATTGTCTGCATCGGCGAAACCGTCGGCGAGCGCAATGCCGGCTTGGCCTTGGCCGTCGTGGCCCGGCAACTCAAAAATTCCCTGCCCGAGGGCTGCACGGCTGAAAATACCGTCGTGGCCTATGAGCCGGTTTGGGCCATCGGGACCGGCTTGACGCCCTCACCGGCTGACGTCGCCGAGGTCCATGCCGCCATCCGCCGCGATTTAACCACGCGCTTTCTTTCGGATGGCGAACGCATGCGTATCCTTTACGGCGGCTCCGTAAAACCGGATAACGCGAAGTCGCTGTTGGGGGTCGAGCACGTCAATGGCGCGCTAGTCGGCGGCGCCAGCCTGAAGGCCAAAGATTTTCTCGCCATTATTCGCAGCTACGAGACCTGAATGATGTTTGCGTACCGCCTATTGCCCGTTTGGACCGCCGGACTTTTGCTCGCTGCTTCACCCGTGTTTGCGACGGAGCCGAAGCTCGACACCGAGACCTGCAATCAGCTTCGCCTCGAGCACATGAAATATGTGCAAACCGGCGTCGCAGCCGACATGGAGCGCGGGGCCGAATGGGGCAAAGCCAATCTCAGTGCTGATAAATTGCGCGACATGGAATTGTTCATTCAGCTCGACGAACAGATTAAATTTGGCTGCCGCGATGCCAAGCTGACGATGGACGCCGAACGGGCGGCTGAAGCTGCAAAACGCTTGGAGCTCAATCCCGATCTTGATCCGACGCTGCCGCCGCCAGCAGCTGGGAGCGATGCGCAAGGCAGCGCCGACAGTGATGGCGCGGCGGATACGTCTGAGGATGCGGTGCCTGTCGACAAGCCGAAGCCGAAAGTTGCGAAGAAAAAGCCGCTGAGTGAGTGGAGTGCAAAAACGGAGTCTGAAGAAGCGGGGCCAGGCAAGTCTGAGCCTGGGAAATCTAAAACTACGAAGTCCGAGGCTAAGAAGGCCGATGCAAAACCGTCCGTCGCGCCCGACGATGCCTACAAGGCCCCGCCTGTCATCCAAGAGCTTGCGCCGCCCGCAGCAGCGTCGCCGTAAATCTGAAATTGCGCAGAGCGGGGATAACTTTTCACTTGCCACGTTCCGACACGCTTTTCCCTATATCGACGTCTAAGGAGTAGCGTCGCGCCGGGCCGCTGCGCCAGCGGTTGCGCGAAAGCCGGAATGCGCGGATCATCGTAGTTGAGGGACTTGGTGAACGTAAAATCCCAGCGTTTACTATAGGTTTTGCTCGACAGCGTGACGCTCCTCTGCTATGATGTTTATATGGTCGGAAGTGTGGGTGGCAGGAGCTGAATGCTCCAGCCGCCTTTTTGTTTGTCTCCGGCGACTCTCCTGCGTTGAGTCGGCCGCCGCGAACGTAGCATTGCGTCAGCGCCAGCAAAAACGTCATCCCGGCGAAGGCCGGGACCCACGACAAGCTTCAATGAGCCCGGTTTACGTGGGGCTTCGAAATCGTACGGCAGGATGAATTTTTTGCTCAGATGTTTGTCGTGGGTCCCGGCCTGCGACGCCTACGGCATCGTCGCTCGCGCGACGCCGGGATAACGAAAGTCAATAGCGAGCGACGCCGGGGTGACGATGCTTCACGATGGCGATCCGCTGAGCTGCGCGCCGCGTATTATTGACAAATAAGCTAGGTGGTTTGACGGAGGCTCGCGTGCAGAAATTTTTCAAAACAGCCCTGGGATTGGCGGCGATGATGACTTCGGCAGTGGTGACGTATCCGGCGGGTGCGGGTGCGGGTGCGGGCTCGGCGTTCGATTTCGAATTTACCTCGATCGACGGCTCGCCGATGAAACTGTCGCAATGGCGAGGAAAGGTGCTGTTGGTTGTGAACACGGCGTCGTTCTGCGGCTACACGAAACAGTACGCCGGCTTGCAAGAACTTTGGTCGAAATATGAGACTCAGGGACTGGTTGTGGTTGGCGTGCCGTCGAACGACTTCGGTGGCCAAGAGCCGAAAGCTGAGGGTGAGATCAAAAAATTCTGCCAAGGCGCATTTGGCGTGACGTTTCCGCTGATGTCAAAGCAGGTGGTGACGGGCGGCACCGCGCATCCGTTTTACAAGTGGGCAACAGCGGGCAGCGGGGAAGCGCCGGGCTGGAATTTTCACAAGTACCTGATCGGACGCGACGGCCGCCTGATTGCCTCGATCTCAACCCGTGCTGCGCCGGACAGCCCAGATGTCACGGGGCCGGTTGAGAAAGCGCTGGCGGAAGCAGCGGAAAAGCCTGCGGGGTAGGGTGCAGGTTTTTTGCACGACCGTTACCGGCAAGTCATATACGCGCCGCGATCGAGATGAAAATGGTTCGAATGCGCGGCGTTGTAATCCGGGCCGAGCGCGACGCGAAAATAATGGCAGGCGCGGTCGTGGATGGCGTGCAGGAATTTAGCCTCGCTGCTGTCGCCTTGCCAAGATTTGGCAACGCTGATGGTGCTGCCGTCGGTCAGTGTGAAGCTCGCCACGTCAATGGCGTTGGCGCGAGCGTGCTGGCTGCGAAACGCCGTGAAGGCCTTGCTGCCGAGAATGTTGCGGCCCACAATGTTGCGGCCCACAATGTTGCGGCAGGCGTAGACGCCCATGTGCTGTACGCTTTTGACGTCAGACTTTAGAAATTGGGCGGCGGCGGGTTGCACCTCGTGTGCCATCCACATGGTGAAAGCGGCGGCCATATCGCAAGTGATTTTGTCGACAGATACGCGCGCACGGCCAGCATGTGAGAATGCGACCGCGTTGGTCCATCCGCAGCCGTTTTCATAGGGCGCATCAGGAACCGCGTGCGCGTAGATTAGTGGGCCGGTGAGAACGGTTTTGCATTGTTCCGGATCACGCTTCAAAGCAGCGAGGCGGAAATCCAGGAACCAGCTGTCAGGTTCGCTCAGGTTGACGGGGGCCAAGGGATTGAAACGCGGAGGCACGAGGCCAAGCCAAAACGCGGCGTAGACTCCGGCGGCGGCGATGCCAAAAAGGATCAGCATGGCGCGCGATCGGTTTTGACGGCCCGTTAGGCGTCGCATGTGGTCGGATTCCCCGCAGGTGGCTCACCGGACGCGAGCCGATGCTAAGGCGTCCAAACGCTCAAGAAATGCGGCTCCGTTGAGGCGGGTGGATACATCCGCACCCGCTTCATCAGGCCCCCTTCACCTCAGCGCCGGTCTGGTGTAGAACCGCTGCTTATCCCTCAATTCCGGCTGTGAAAGGCCTCGACACCTATGTCTACCGTTCTTCTCGTTGTTCACCTTATGGTTGCGGCGGCCCTTGTCGGCGTCGTGTTGCTGCAGAAATCCGAAGGCGGGGCGCTGGGCATGGGCGGCGGCGGTGGCGGCGGATTTCTAACCGGCCGCGGCACCGCCAATCTGCTGACGCGGGTGACGGCGGGCTTGGCGGCGGCGTTTTTCACAACGTCGATTTTGCTGTCAGTCTTGGCCAAGCAAACGGCACCCGTTGGGTCGGTGTTCGACAAGGCGTCAACAAGCGGCGCGCCGGTTTCGGGTGCTCCTGTTTCACCAGGTGCGGCAACGCCGGGAGCGGCGGCGCCTGGAACCGAGCCGGCCAAACCGGCTGAAGGCCGTGGCGGCATTCTCGACAAGCTGCAACCGCCAGCGGCACCCGAAGTCCCGGCCAATCAATAACCGCGGCAAAAAACGCCGCCCAAAAACGCCGGTTGCTTTGAGCGGTTGAAGTCGCGATGCTTGAGCGCGACGGAGATCGCTGCGGAGCTGAATTGAAATGCTCAAGGATCGCGTGGCTCGTTTTCACATCGCAGCAAGGTCTTTGCGGGCGGCCTTGATCCTGAGCTTTGGGGCTGCTCTCGTGTCTACGGGATGCGCTGGAGACCAGCCGTTGGGATCGCAATTTGGCGGCGGTGTTACCGGATACGTGGCGTCGAACGCATTTTCTCCGCCCGGATATAGTGTTGCCGCGTTACCGGACGGAAGGTTTCGTATCACCGCAACCGGCAATGCCTCGACGCCCGCTTCCCGCGTCGAAAAAATCGCGATCGCCCGCGCTGCCGGCTATGGCCAAGAACAACATAAGAAATTTTTCGGAACCACGCCGCCGCAAACCACAGTCCGCTGCGGCAAGCGCGACGCCGCCATCAAAGGCGAGAAAGTGAAATTGCCCGCGACCGGATACACGGTCGCCGAAATTGATGTGACGTATTCGGACGCGGCAAACGATCCGTCATTCAAGGCGGTGCGCGAGACGGCCGAAGCGCTCAAAGCCGAATTGCTGGCAGAGCAAGTGCCGGCTGAGCTGCAAGACCAGACGTTCGCAGATATCAAGGCGCGCTGCGGGCTTTGACGGGTGGAGCAAGATTTCAAAATAAAAATGGCCAGAAACGACTCTAGAGATATCTCCAAAGACGTCTGTCGAGATTTTTCCGGCCGATTTTGTTTTTGCACTCAGAAAACGAAAGGCTAGAGGACGAAATCGGTCCCCGCCAGCGTCACATGGCCGGTCAGCTCAATTTGAAAGTCGGCAACTTTGTCGCCGTTGAAGTCACCCTCAATAAGGGTGTTCGCGCCCGAGACCAGAGTGTGTAACTGTCCGGCGATGCCGGTGAATGCCGCGCCAACAGCGGCTTGAAATACAAACATGCCGTTGCCCGCGAGCGCGCCGTTGGCGTCGAGCGCCAACAGGTCAATTTTATCGGTCAAGTGCGTAAAGTCTTGAATGAGATCGCGCGTTGTCGCCGTCTTGCCGGTGTCGGAGTTGAAAAGGTAGACGAATGTGTCAACGCCCAAATCACCTCGCATGACGTCGCGGCCGCCCAAGCCATAGATGCTGTTGTTGCCGGTGTTGCCAACAAGGACATTGTCGACGGCGCTGCCACCGAGGCTGGCGTTGGAGCTTCCGGTCAAATAGCCGTTTTCAATGTTTGCAAAGCGTGCTTCGTTGAGGTTGACGGTGACGCCGGTACGAACGCCGTCGATGCCCTCGTTGGCAAGTTTGGTGGCGGTATCGAGAACGCGGCCATTGATATCGATATCGTTCATATAATAGGCGTCGTTGCCAAGGCCGCCTTTGAGTGTGTCGTCGCCGGTTCCGCCGTCTAGAATGTCATCGCCGCCGTAGCCGAACAACGAGTCGGCGTTACCGTTGCCGTGAAGCACGTTGGCAGCGCTGCTGCCAAAGAGCGCGTCGATGCCGGCTCCGCCACTGGCGTCTTCGAAACCGGAGATGTTATCTGTGCCGCCGATGCCAATGGCTTGGCTGGCGGTGAAGCCGTTGTGGTCAATGGTGTCGAGATTGATCTGCACGTTGCTAAGCGCGGCGCTGAGATCGTAGAGGTCTTTGCCGGCTCCGCCATCGACCGTATCGGTACCATCGGCGGCACCGCCAGTTTTCAAAGCGAGAAAGACGTCATTGCCGCCGCCGAGGTGATAGGTATCCGTCCCTCCGCCGTCGATGACAGTCTCGATGTGGTCGCTGCCGATAAACGTGTCGACACCGTCGCCCATGTCGACGAGGCCTGTGACGAAAGCGGTGAGGCTGTTGGTCAGTGAATCGTTACCACCGCCGAGAGAGACTTTTCCGTCCAGGACACCGTTGTTGGTAATGAGTTCAACGCCAGCCAGCGAATTTATCGCATAGGCGTGGTCGCCCTGGACAACGGCGCTGTTGTTTATTGTATGCATGCCGGTGCCGGCGATATGAATTCCGCTACCACCGTTGGCGCCAACAATCTGGTTGAAATTGGTTATCGTATAGTTGGCGTTTACAGTCTCGAAAATTCCATCGCCACCCGTGCCCTGGATGATGCCGTGATTTGTGACCGTCGTCGCTTCGGTGGTGCGAAGCCCGTATGACCCTTGGATTTGTCCGTTGACGCCAACATTGAACGTTGAGGTGTCGGCAGCGCTGACGGGGTCCAGCACAATGCTATCCCCGCTTTTGGCAAGGATGAGCCCGTTGATATCGGCGGTCCAACTGCCGGTCAGCTTCATGGCAATGCCGTTGAAATTCGATACGATCGATGCAAAGATATCGACCGTTACAGAGTCGGGACCGGCATGGACGAACGCGTTGCCGCTGGCGACGCTGATGCTGTTGGCGGTGGTGATGTGAAATGCCATTGAACTCTCCGCTGATGACAAAAGAGACTTAAAAAAACGTGGTTGGGCACTGAAGATCAGGCCGCCGAGTTGACGCGCGTCAGCGCTACCCAAGGTCCTGGCTAGACGGACACGTGCGGTGTGGTCTTCTGTTTTGCTTTTCTGTTTTGCTGCCGGGAATATGAAGGGCGCGCCTGCAATGAGCGCTTCAGGCAAGACTCGGCGAAGCGCTTCGGCTTAGAAAAAAGTGTGCAGATGAAAAGTGTGCCGCCGAAAGTTGTAGGCGGCTTTGCCGTCAAGTTTGCTGGCTGGCCGCTTCGATTTTTACCCGAGTCCGGGGTGGCGGTATAGGGAGGCGGGCGGTAACAACCCGGCTTTGGCGGCATTTAAGCGAACTATGTGTGACACCCGGCACGGGAATGGCGTGCAGCGGCCGACAAAGCGTTAAATTCAGACTGCCTAACCCCGTGTACCTAAACCACTGTGGATGTGGCGATATTGCCGCTTGGAGACTCGGGGGGCGGCGTGCGACATCCAAATCCCATGCAACGGTACATCTTCATTACCGGCGGCGTGGTCTCCTCGCTAGGAAAAGGCCTCGCATCCGCCGCTCTCGGCGCGCTTCTGCAAGCGCGCGGGTACTCGGTCCGCTTGAAAAAGCTGGACCCCTATCTCAACGTCGATCCGGGCACGATGAGCCCGTATCAGCACGGCGAAGTTTTCGTCACCGATGATGGCGCGGAGACCGATCTGGATCTCGGTCACTACGAGCGCTTCACCGGCGTGCCGGCGAAAAAATCCGACAACATCACGACCGGACGCATCTACCAGGATATTCTGGCGAAGGAGCGCCGCGGCGATTATCTCGGCGGCACCGTGCAGGTCATTCCGCACGTCACCGATGCGATCAAGAATTTCGTTTTGAACGGCAACGAGGATGTCGATTTCGTGTTGACCGAAATCGGCGGCACGGTTGGCGACATCGAGGGCCTGCCGTTTTTTGAAGCCATCCGCCAGTTGGGCAACGACCTGCCGCGCGGATCGTCGATTTATATTCACTTGACGCTGATGCCGTACATTCCCTCAGCCGGGGAATTGAAAACCAAGCCGACGCAGCACTCGGTGAAAGAGCTGCGCTCGATCGGGATTCAGCCGGATATTCTTTTGTGCCGTTCGGATCGCGAAATTCCGGTTGGCGAGAGGAAAAAGATCGCGCTGTTCTGTAACGTCCGGCCGGAAGCCGTCATTCAGGCGCTGGACGTGGCGTCGATTTATGACGTGCCGCTGGCGTATCACAAGGAAGGTATCGACCGCGAGGTTCTGGCAGCGTTCAACATGACAGGCGCGCCGAAGCCCGATCTGACGCGCTGGGAAAATATTTCGCGCAACATCGCGGCGCCTGAAGGCGAAGTGACGATTGCGATTGTCGGCAAATATACCGGTCTCAAGGACGCGTATAAATCTTTAACCGAGGCTCTGGTGCACGGCGGCATCGCCAACCGGGTCAAGGTTCGCCTCGACTGGATCGAGTCCGAGGTTTTTGAACACGAAGACCCGGCTCCGCATTTGGAAGGCGTTGACGGGATCTTAGTGCCCGGCGGCTTTGGCGAACGCGGATCGGAAGGCAAAATTCTCGCGGCCAAATTTGCCCGTGAACGCGGCGTGCCGTATTTCGGCATTTGTTTTGGCATGCAGATGGCGTGCTTGGAAGCGGCGCGCAATCTCGCCGGCATCAAGGGCGCCGGCTCGACGGAATTTGGTGCCGTGGAAGAGCCCGTCGTCGGTATGATGACGGAGTGGATGCGCGGCAACGAACTGGAACAGCGGCGTCAGGGCGGCGATCTCGGCGGCACGATGCGCTTGGGCGCGTTCGCGGCGTCGCTCGCTGAGGGAAGCCGGATTTCGAAAATCTACGGCAGCCACGAGATTTCGGAACGTCACCGGCATCGCTATGAAGTGAATACGCGCTACCGGACGCGGCTGGAGCAGGTTGGCTTGCGGTTCGCGGGGCTCTCACCCGATGGGCTGCTGCCCGAGACGGTCGAATATCCCGACCACCCGTGGTTCATCGGCGTGCAGTATCACCCTGAGCTGAAATCGCGGCCCTTTGAACCGCACCCGTTGTTTGCGAGCTTCATCGCCGCGGCAGTTGAGAAGAGCCGGTTGGTTTAGTCGTTGGAGCGACGATGACTTTTGAGAATCGCACACCTCCGTCTAACCTCATTCAATGGCTGACTCTGATCGCGGCAATCTGCGGCGCTGCGGCCGCCGTTTGGAATTCATGGGTCGCTAACGATTTACAGAGAACAAATCAGATTTATCAGGAGATGACCCAGGCACTCGCGGCGCTACAAGTATCGGGTAATGACGACATGACTGCCAAAGTGAAATATTGGGGTCAAATTGTGCTGGATCGCCGGTTGGCGGATGAGCAGGGCAAAGATGAATTCAAGAAATGGGCAGAGATCGCGGGACAGCAAAGCGCCGTGATCGATATGCTTTCTCAATTTTGTTACAAGCCCGACGAGCGGCTCGTCACGCAGGCAGAGCCAATTCCAGAATTGGTTCCTGATCGGAAGGATGGTGCAGCGACGGGATTGGCAGCTGCCAAATATGTTCTTACTCTTAAGTTGGCATATAAAAAGTTGGTGATCTCTCATGACGCATTAGTCGAGTCGTTGAAGCGCCACTGCTCAGCTACTGAAGACTTAGGTAAAAAGCTGAAAAGTTTGCAACTAGAGATGCCATAGTCGACGAGCTTCGCGGTAGTTTTGAGAGCCGGTTGGTTTAAGCGCGGCACCGTCGAAATACGTCCGGCGGTAAACGCGCGGCTCCCCTCCCTAGCGGAGAGGGGTTGGGGAGACGCGGTGGGAGTGGTGTCTGCAGCTGACCCATAGCGTACCTTGGGCGGTGAGAACTAGGGGCGCTCCACCAAACTTGCTGGCAATTAGTGGGGGGAAGTTCTGTGGCCGAAGCTAATCAGGTTCTGGCGGACAATCTGTCTGTATTCGCGCAACTCGTTCTGATCTAAATTTGCGCGCGTGCGATCATCCAAAGCCGCGCGTGGTTTGCCCCCCAAACCAATCGTCGAGCCTAAGCCTGCATAAACATAGTGGTCGGCGAAGGCAGAAGAGAGTGCCGCAAACGCCGGCTCTCCAGTACAATGCCCAGGTGCCACCCACTGCACGTGATAAGTATCGTGCAAGGCCGCGACCAGCCGGTCGATCTCGGCGTCCGGAGCGACCGCTAAATGCAATCCGCCTGCTACGAGATGGATGTGCTTGTTGATTGCCGTGGCGGCTTCTACAATCCGGTCAATCCCAGGATGCGAACAGCCAACAATGAGCACC
>JAYUCQ010000221.1:0-11524 GCA_043740265.1 Hyphomicrobium sp. | reverse complement strand
GCTGGGCAACCTGCTTTTGTTCACGGCCGTTTTTGATTTGTGCTCACTTAACGCCATCACAACGCCATCCTAACACATTCTTGACGGCAAATGAAGGGCGGGAGCCTGAGACACTCTGGTGGAGCTTAAGAATTAGGCTTAAGTTGCCGGCACACGGGCAGGCAGGCGCGACATCGAAAGCGCCTCTATACCGCTATTTTTAGAACAGTATGCTGTTAGTCGCCCGCACCAGGCTCGCTCGAAAAATATTTTTCGAATTTGTTCGTTTCGTCCTTAAAGGCGTCTGCGTCAACCGGTGATGGCTTCTTGGCTGTGATGTTGGGCCAGCTATCAGCGTACTTGCGATTGAGCTCCAGCCACTTCTCAACGTTAGGTTCTGTATCCGGCTTAATGGCGTCGACCGGGCACTCCGGTTCGCAGACACCGCAGTCAATGCACTCATCGGGATGAATGACGAGCATGTTGTCGCCTTCATAAAAGCAATCGACCGGACAAACCTCGACGCAATCGGTGTATTTGCACTTGATGCATTTTTCGTTGACGATGTAGGTCATTCTTGTTCCTGGCCGCTCATTCGACTGCGGCGCTGACCGGCAGGCGCACCGTCACTCCGGGCTTAGACGTCTCGTTTGTTATCAGTCACGTCAGCACTCACGGAAGCGGTGTTTCAGCCGCACCGTTGCCCGCCGTTCGCGCTTGGTCGGGCGGCCGGCCCCAACCGGACGGACCGCAGAGGCAAAGCCAGTGACGGGCAATGCCCCATCACCGTTCTTGACCATAGCCGATGATTTGGTCTGATCCGGCGCAGGTGTCAATTCCTCATACAAAGTCTGCGCCTCGGAAGCTGGACCACGCCGGACACCGAACGCTTTGACGGTTAAAATCCGGACTTTCGGACCAAGTGAAATCGTCACCACATCGCCAGCTTTCAAGGCATGGCTGGTGCGCGTTGTCTTGTCGCGGTTTACGCGGACTTTGCCGCGCTCGATCAACGCCTGCGCCAAAGATCGCGATTTTGTCAGACGCGAGAAGCACAGCCATTGATCGAGCCGCTGGCTGGACGACGATTTCGTATCCGCAATACCCACGACTGCCGTTCGGGCCTCCGTCTAGCTGCGCTTTTCCAAATTCGCCTTGAGGGCCGCGAGGGCCGCAAATGGCGAATCCGGATCGGCCCCTGCGCGTTTGGGCGGCGCCGCGGTGATGACTTCTGGCTGGCGACGGAAGTCTTCGCGCTTGCCGCGATCATGACCTCGATCCGGCCCTCTATCCGAACTGCGGCCTTGACCGCGATCAGGGCGGCCACCTTCGCGGGGACGATCGTTGCGGCCGGGCGGGCCACCTGCGCCGCTTGGCTTACCAAAAGATTTGCCAGCGTCACCACGGTTGTCGGGGCGTCCACCTTCGCGGTTTTCGTCGGGGCGCTTGTCGCGCTCTGGACGGCGATCCCGATTTCGATCGTGACTTTGATCTGGGCGCTGGCCGCCATCGGGGCGCGCAGCAACGGCTTCGGGTGAAGGCGCAGCTTGTCCGGCATCGGCCGCCGGTGCCGTACCATCGCTCGCTGGCCGGCGATCTTGGCCACGGTTGCCGCGACGGCTATCTGAACGCTGCGGCCGATCGCTTTTGGCGCGCTCCGTGTTAGGGGTGCCGTGTCGCTCTGGACGCTGGTGGCGCCGCGGACGCCAGATGTCTTCAAATTTCTCGTCAGGCGTTGCGGCATCCGCCGCGGCGGAATTTACGGCGTCGGTCTGTGCGTGACCGGCTGGTTCTGGCGTAACCACAGGTGCAGCCTCAGCGGCGGCGATTTCTGCAGCAGCGGCAGAGCTGCCGGCCTCAGCTGGAACTTCGATCGCTGTGGTTTCCAGCGCCGTGGGTTCAGTCGCTGAAATTTCCGCTGCCGCATCGGAGGGCTTGATGGCCGGGGCGGCCACAACCAACCGCCGGTCAAGCCGGAAGCCCAGCGCCTTCAAAACATTTCCAAGTTCGTCGGCCGAGCAGCCCAAAATCGACATCATATCGTCGGTGGCGCGAAAGCCGCCGTCACCGGTCGAGCCTTTGGGCGGCGTGTCCGTGCTGCCGGGCTTTGATTTCCACGCCATCAACGGGCGTATGAGATCGGCAAGACGCTCAAGAATATCCAGACGCACCGCACGCGGGCCGCAAACATGAAAACCATTGGCGCGATACATCGCATCGGGAACCGAAGGATCGGCTGCGACAGATGTCAATCCTGGGCGCGGCAATTGAAAGACCGGCATTATGCTGCCGTCTGCAGCGGCCACCGGCGGATTTTTCAGAAGCCAGAGCGTTGCTGCAAGATCACCGGCTGCGGGCTTCAACATCACGGGGAAGAAAATGTTGAAAGCGCCGAACCTCAAGCCGTACTTGCGCAAATCGGCGCGCGCCGCCTGATCTAGCGCATTGATTTCGTGAGCCACAGATTCGCGCTTCAAGACGCCGAAATTTTCCTTGAGACGAAACGCGATACCGCGCGCCAAACCTTGCAGGTCTGTCGCAGCCGACATATCCGCGAGCGGCTTTAATTTTTCCGCGACCACGTCCTTGAGCCAGGTCTGAAGCCGAAGCTGGACTTTTTCGCGATCGGCTTCGCTCAAGTTCTCATCAACGTTGAGCGATATTGAAGGTGCCAGCGGATCTTCCGCCGCTTCAAGCTTCGCAATCTCATCGTCGCGCCACAGGACTCGCGCGTCGCGCGTCACTTTGAAGGCATCGTTCGGTGCTGCCGCCACGCGCCGCGCTCGCATGCCGAGCTCACGCGTCAGGACTTGCGTTGCAGCCTGCCGCGTCGCCTTGCCGTGGATACCCTCTTCGGCGCTGTCGAGCGTGAAGCGGAACCCCTTGAGGCGTCCGACGAAATGATTTTCGACGGTGATCGCGCCATCCTCAGCGATATCGGCGGTAAGTTCGTCTTTGTCTCTCATACCCTTCATCAGTGCGCTGGTCCGGCGGTCCACAAAGCGTTGTGTCAAACACTCATGCAGTGCGTCGGAGAGACTATCTTCAATGGCCCGTGTCCGTGCTTGCCAATGCCCGGGGTCTTGCAACCAGTCCGGCCGGTTGGCAACGAACGTCCAAGTTCGAATGTGCGCAATCCGCGTGGCGAGCGTATCTATATCCCCATCTGTCCGGTCTGCCAAAGCCACTTGCTTGGAAAACCAGTCTTCCGGAATACGCCCTGACCCTTGCGCCACAAACCTATAAAGACTGCCGATCAGCTCATTGTGGGTCTGGCCGGAAATCTTGCGGTAGTCCGGCACTTGGCAGACATCCCACAATTTTGCAACTGCGGCGGGGTTCGAGGCGATGGCGGAAAGCTCCCGGTCCGCCATGACGGCCTCAAGGGCCGCCACGTCATCTGCGGTGCGCGCCCGCGTCAGCCGTGTTTCTTTGGGGAATACCCGAAGGGATTCGTAAAGCCTATTCAGCGAACCGAAATCCAGCTTGCGATTGCGCCATTGTAGCAGCCGCACGCTGTCGAATGAGTGGTTTTCGAGGCGCTCAATCATGTCGGTGTCTGGAGCCTCGGCCCCGCCGGTCACGCCAAACGTGCCGTCGTTCATGTAGCGCCCGGCGCGGCCCGCGATCTGTCCGATTTCACCGGCTGTCAAATTGCGGTGGTTCTGGCCGTCAAACTTGCGCATAGCGGAGAAGGCAACATGATCGACATCGAGATTGAGTCCCATGCCGATCGCATCCGTGGCGACAATAAATTCGACATCGCCCGACTGGTACAGTTCGACCTGGGCGTTGCGTGTGCGCGGTGAGAGTGCGCCGAGGACAACCGCTGCGCCGCCGCGCTGCCGCCGGATTAACTCCGCAATCGAATATACGTCTTGCGTCGAAAACGCGACGATGGCCGAACGGGCCGGCAGCCGCGTAATTTTTTTCTCGCCGCTGTACGTCAGTTTCGAAAGCCGCGGCCGGGCGATAAAGTTCGCGCCGGGTATCAACTCGCTGATCGCCTCACGCATCGTCTGCGCGCCGAGCAGCAGCGTCTCGGACCGGCCGCGTGCGTGCAGCAGCCTGTCGGTGAACACATGACCGCGCTCTGGATCGCCGCACAGTTGAATCTCGTCGATGGCGAGGAAATCAACGTCGATATCGCGCGGCATCGCCTCAACCGTCGAGACCCAATAGCGCGCCTTATCGGGTTTGATTTTTTCTTCGCCCGTGATCAACGCAACTTTGTCTGCGCCGACGCGGGATTTGATTTTGTCATAGACTTCACGCGCAAGAAGACGCAGCGGCAAGCCTATCATTCCGCTTTCGTGGCCGAGCATCCGCTCAATGGCGAGATGGGTTTTGCCGGTATTTGTTGGCCCAAGCACCGCCGTAACGTTACGAATACGGGCTTCAAAATCACTGGCCATTCAACTGTGCCCTCATGCTCTGGCGACCCCCCTGGCATTGCAGAGCAACCGCGGCAGATCAAGAGCTTATTGCGTGAGTGCGATCTGCGTATTGTTTGAGGCGGTAATATTCACGGTCTCAGCCGTCATGACTGCCGAGCCGATGCTCGTCGGAATGACGATTCTGTAGGGCACATAGGCATTGGCGGCAGGGATGGGGCGAAACGCAATTTCGATGGCGTTATAGTTCACCCAGGGCTTAGCGAATTCCTTCGGTCTATGACCTGCGACAGGCATATACTTAACTTGGCAGACCTTGAGCTGCGTCGGTTGGCCCGACGGCTTGTCTTCCCTGAGACGCTGTTCGCCTTTTGCTGACAGCACAAGATTAAACCGGGCCTTGCCGTCGAACACGGGTATCGTCCTGGCGCACGGATCGCCGCCGTTGCCATGAGTCATCGCCAGGATCGACGACATCGGGTCAAAAACGTTTTTCAGATCATTGGGCTTCAAGGGTACGGCGTCTGGATGCTCTTCCTTTTTGGGGACCATGACGACGGACTTGACGCCCGTTGCATCAAAGCCGAGCGCGATCGACGTGACCTTCGATTTAGATTGGTAGTTCAGTTTGTAGACCGCCGGATGGGGGGCCGCAGCATCCAACGTGCCGTTGCTTTCAAAGGCGCCCTTCCAGGTGAAGGCCCCGAACAACGCTGAGACTTCGGCGGTGCCGTTGACGGCGTAGTTCTTGCCATCTGATTTTGATTGGAATTTGTAACTGCCGACGTCAAACCCGCCGAACGACAGCCGGTATTTGGCAGTGACATTGGCCGGCCAGGTCGCATCGGCTGCGGAGGCGGGGGGAGAGACAGCCAAAATTGAGCCGGCCGCAAGGGCTGCACAAAATACTCCGTGCGCCGCCATGCGGCAGCCTGCAAAGGCTTGAAACATCATGACTATCCATAGCTCCCAGCTTATGTCCCGTAGGTATTCCGGTAGGAGGCGTTTGCGTCGATTGTTGGGCTTAGTTCAGCGCTCAAAGCAGCGGTAGGCGCGCTGCCCTCCCGTAAACATTGCGTTTCCGGGAGCCCTGGCCCCAGTTGCGGCCGTTCAGTGACTTGACGGCCGCAAGTGACCTCCGTTATACGCTCCTTATGTCCCCGATGGCACCCGCCTCCGGGGCGCATTTTTTTAGCAAAACCGTAGCAGCGGTAGACCCCAGCGCCTGAGCGCTCGGCGGCGAGGGAGACAGGTATGACAAGGCGTTGCGAATTGATGGGAACCCTACCGTTGTCGGGCCATCGCAAGAGCCATGCGGAAAACAAGACGAAGCGCAAGTTCCGCCCGAACCTGTGCCAGGTCACTTTGATGAGCGACGTGCTTGGAAAAAAGATCCGGCTGCGGGTTTCGGCCCGCGCGCTGAAGACCGTTGAGCACCGCGGCGGCCTCGACGCCTATCTGCTGAAAGCCAAGAACGAGCAGCTGTCGGCGGAATGCTTGAAGATGAAGCGCGACATCATGAAGGCGCAGGCTACACCGAAGGCGGCTTAAGCTACCCTTCTCAAGAATTCAAAAACCGGCTCAGCCTAGCGCTGTAGCCGGTTTTTTGTTGCCGCGTCTTGAACTGCATCTTTCAACGCGAACTGCAGCAAAATCGTGCGCTGCAGAAAATGATTGAAGTTGTCGTCCGAGATCAGCGTCAGGATTGTCTCGCCGGCGGGACCGCGCGTCACAGCCATGCCTTCCATGTTGTCGATCTGATATTCGAGATCAGCCTCGATCAGCGTTTCGCCGTCAGCCGTGGCTCCGGCTTTGAGAGCATCAGCACTGAAACGGCGAATGCGCATTTTGACGCCTTCGAGCCAGCGGAATCGCCGTTCCAAAATGAAGAATGTGCCATCATCGAGGCTGGCGATGTCGGTGAGGTCAAAGTCGCCAATGTTGGTGATATGAAATGCATACCATCCGCTGCCTGTTTGTATCCAGCCGGTGTGATTGCGGGCGCTATCATACAAGCGCTCCGACAAAGCGACGATTGAACCCTTGTGCGGGCCGCCTTCCATCACCGTCATGGCTTCGAAGCCCTGATTGCGCCGCATGGCCGACGCTGCCTTCGGTTTTTCGATGATGCCGCGTGCCGGCGAAAACCCGTCCGGCGTGACGTCATAGCGTACGAAGCGGGCATTTTGCTCGAAAGCGACCAGCATCGAGCCGTTGTGCGCCGTACCTGACACAAGCGCCAAGGCTTCGGCATCGCGGTCACGGTTGCGCTTGATGGGTTTGCCGTCGAGGGCCAGCAACGGCCCAATCCGCGCGTCCGAAATCAATGAGGGTGCCCCACCGGCGTAATTGATTTTTCCCGTCAGCCAGACGCCGCTATCCGAGATGCTCGTAAACGTCTGGCCGTCGGCGTCGAGTACCAGCCCCGACCAGCCGCCGAAGTTTTTATTGTCCGGTGCAGACAGAACCAAGCCGCCGCGAAAATCGAGCTTGCCGAAATGCGTCTCATTGCTACCCGTTCGATTGAATGACGTGACCGGCGTTGCTGTAATCGCGATCGGCCCTGCCTCGAGCGAACCGATGCCGGGCTTGGAATCGGCGTTTCCTACGGTTGAGCCAGCGATAAAAAAGGAGAGCGCGAACGCGAACATCGCGGCGCAAGGCCCTGTTCGTCTAATCACATGCTGAAAAAGCATCAATGAACGCGCCGTTTCGCGCCGCAGGACTTCACACCGGTATCGGCAGGAGCGCCTTCCTCAAACAGCTCAACCAGCTTTTCGGTGATCGCGCCGGCAAGCTCTGAGGCATCGGTAATCGTCACAGCGCGGCGATAATAGCGCGTCACGTCGTGGCCGATGCCGATGGCAATCAGCTCGACCGGCGAGCGGTTTTCGATCTCATGAATGACTTGCCGCAAATGTTGCTCCAGATACTGGCCGGAGTTGACGGACAAAGTTGAATCATCGACCGGCGCGCCGTCCGAGATCATCATGAGAATGCGGCGCTGCTCGGGCCGGTTGACAAGACGGCCGTGCGCCCAGGCCAAAGCTTCGCCGTCGATGTTTTCCTTAAGCAAGCCTTCACGCATCATCAAGGCCAGCGACTTCTTTGCCCGCCGCATCGGCGCGTCAGCTTTTTTGTAAATGATGTGGCGCAAATCATTGAGCCGCCCCGGCCCCGAAGGCTTACCAGCCGCCAGCCATTCCTCGCGCGCCTGCCCGCCCTTCCAGGCCTTGGTGGTGAAGCCAAGAATTTCGACTTTGACGCCGCAGCGCTCGAGTGTGCGTGCCAGGATATCGGCGCAGCAGGCCGCGACCATGATCGGCCGCCCGCGCATCGAGCCAGAATTGTCGAGCAACAGCGTGACAACGGTATCGCGGAAATCGGTATCGCGTTCGCGCTTGAACGAGAGCGCGTGCATCGGGTCGGTGATGATGCGCGTCAGCCGCGCCGCGTCCAGCACGCCTTCGTCGAGGTCGAAATCCCAGGCGCGGTTTTGCTGTGCCAGCAATTTACGTTGCAGCTTGTTGGCGAGACGTGAAACGACGGCGGAGAGCGCTTTCAGTTCCTTGTCGAGGAAAGCGCGCAGCCGTTCCAATTCCTCGGGCGATGAAAGATCATCGGCGGCAATTTCCTCATCATAGGCACGCGAGAAGACTTTGTAACCGAACGCTTCAGGGTTTTCCAAAACGTTGGTGTTGGGACGCCACGGCGACGGCGCGTCATCCTGGTCAATGGCGCTGTCGTCCATATCAGAATCGTCGGTTTCGCCGGCGTCCGTCATTTCTTCGGTGTCGGAGAGTTCGCCATCGGAATTCTGGTCGTCGCTCGGCTTATCCTGACCTTCGGAGGCTTCGTCTTGCGGCTTCTCACTCTCGTCCGCACCGCCTTCGCCGACATTCTCCTGATCTTTTTCATCCTGGTTGTCGGGATCTTGATGATCGAGATCATCGGCCATATGCAGAATCTTCAACAGGTCGCGCACTTGACGGCCAAACTGTTCTTGATCATCGGAAAGCGTTTCCATGCGCTTCAAAAGTTTGGCGCAGCGGCTCTCGATCAGCGGCCGCCAAATGTCGATCATGCCTTTGGTCGATTCGGGCGGCGGCAGCCCTGTCAGCCGCTCGCGGATCAGTAGAGCCAGCGCATCATCGAGCGGCGCTTCCTGCCGGTCGGTCACATGCTTGAAGCGGCCGTGGCTGTACTGGTCTTCGATTTTGGCTGTGAGGTTTTTCGCCATGCCGGGCATACGCGTTGCACCCAGCGCTTCAACGCGGGCCCGCTCGGCGGCTTCGAAGACGGTTCGCGCTGGACCGGGCGGCGGCACAACGCGGCGGTGAATTTTGGCATCGTGACAGCCGATGTTGAGTGCCAGACTATCGGCCCAGCCGCGCGTAACAGCGATATCCTTGGCTGACGGTGCCCGTGGAGGTTCCTGCAGTTGCACCGACTTGCCCGACGCTTCCGGTTTGCCGATGCCAAAGCCGACTTCAAGTTCAGCGTCACCCGCAATCGCCCGCATGGCCGGCGCCAGCACGCGTTTCAGCGGCTCACTTGGAGCTTCCTTGCGTTTGGGTGGTGGGGTTGTGGGCATTACGTTTGCGATCCGGGTTCCAGCTGCGCGTGCCGGACAATTCCCCTCCCCTCGACGGGGAGGGGTTAGGGGTGGGGTGAAGAACTAGGCGGAATTTCTACTGCCAGACGATGCGTGTGTCTTCGAATTTCGTGCGTCACCGCGGCCACCTGTTTCCGCGTTAGTCCCCCCACCCCAGCCCCTCCCCGCGAGGGGGAAGTGAAGGGCGCAAACCGTCACTTTCTCAGGCTATTGCATAATTCTGTAGAAATTCAGATCGCTGCCCACCGTAGTGACCATCATTTGTCCATCTTGTGACAAAGCCGACAAAAAGACTGAACCTGATTTGACATGCTGCATTACTTTCCCATTCTGCGCATCCCAAACTACGAGTCCTCCAATTGTAGGAGAGCCGCTTCTCAGAGTGCCGATTAGGAGTTTGCCTTCTGCCACAAAGTACAAATTGTCCGTTTCGGCTCCTTCCAATTCTTCTTCGTCGCCGAGAGCCACAGCCTGATCGTGGCTATCAATAGCCATTATTTCAACTGCGTGTCTTGCGCTTGAAATTGACCACATGGTACCTACTTTTCTTGTGCCAAAAGCAAGCTTATTTGCAAAAGCCAAAGGCTCTGACTTTGGGGCAAAAATTCGTTTGTATGGGAACATTTGGCGGCGCGTTTCCAAGTCGTACACGTTTAGATAACTGCGTATTTCTTTTGGCCCTGTAGGAGTGTCATCGAATGACAGCAGTATCGAGCTCATAACTACGGACGTTCCGACGACCTGCATTCTATAGCTGTAGGCACCTGTCCTCTTTCCAAATTCCGGCAACGGGAAGACTATTTTGTCGATAACTTGTAAAGTGGGAACTGATAGTTTTATTGCGCCGACGATAGAGGTTTGAGCATCGTCGATGCCGCATCCAGCCCAAAGCGCACTGCCGTCGGAAGTGAAAGTAATTGACGGTGGCAATTCAAAGACGGGAATTCTGCACTCCGGAGCAGGGTTCTGCAAAACATTCAATTCTGCACCTTCGATCGAAACGATTCGGAGGTGGACCGTGTTCGCAAGCGCAAGAATTTTGCCATCAGGTGACCAAGTCATGACAGGCCCGCCGGCTCCGCGAGCTACAACTCTGTCTGTTAGTTGGCGATGTTCGACATCAATCAGGCGGACATTCCCGGTGAAAAACTCTCAAACAGCAATAAATTTTTTGTCTGGACTCCAAGCCAGACGGTCTGGCGCTTGCGGCAGCTTAATCGAAAAATCAAATTTTAGGATTTCCCGGGCGTCTGCCACCGCAATTTTCGTATCTGCATCCGCTTTAGCACAAGGAGCCAAGCACGCGGCACTTGCAAAGGCAGCAATTGCGCAGCTTCCAAGTAGGTGAACAGTCTGGCGCCAACGAAGCCGCACACGCACCCTCAACTCAACGCTACGTTGGCTGTGCTTTCGGGGAGTTCCTCGCCGAAGCAGCGCTGATAGAATTCTGCTACGAGAGGCTTTTCAAGCTCGTCGCACTTGTTCAGGAACGTGACGCGGAAGGCAAAACCGATGTCGCCGAAAATCTCGGCGTTTTCGGCCCAGGTCATTACCGTGCGCGGGCTCATGACGGTTGAGAGATCGCCGTTGATGAAGGCCGAGCGCGTCAAGTCAGCGACGCGGACCATATGCGAGACTTGTTTGCGCTTGGCGTCGGTCTTGGCGAAGGCCTTGACCTTGGAGAGCACGATCTTGGCCTCATCATCATGCGGCAGATAGTTGAGCGTCGCGACAATCGACCAGCGGTCCATCTGCCCTTGGTTGATCTGCTGGGTGCCGTGATAGAGACCCGACGTATCGCCGAGGCCAATCGTGTTCGTTGTTGCAAACAAACGGAACGCCGGATGCGGGCGGATCACCTTGGATTGGTCAAGCAGCGTCAGCTTGCCGGACACTTCAAGCACGCGCTGAATGACGAACATCACGTCCGGACGGCCGGCGTCATACTCGTCAAAGCAGAGCGCCACGTTGTTCTGCAACGCCCAAGGCAGAATGCCTTCCTTGAACTCGGTGATCTGCTTGCCATCCTTCAGCACAATCGCGTCCTTGCCGACGAGATCGATGCGCGACACGTGGCTATCGAGATTGACGCGCACGCATGGCCAGTTGAGGCGCGCGGCCACTTGCTCGATGTGCGTTGACTTGCCGGTGCCGTGATAGCCCTGGATCATGACGCGGCGGTTGTGCTTAAAGCCGGCGAGAATGGCCAGCGTCACATCGCGATTGAACAGGTAATCCGGATCGAAGTCCGGCACATGATCGTCAGCCTTGGAGTAGGCCGGGACTTCGAGATCGCTGTCGATCCCGAAAACCTGACGGACCGAGAGTTTCATATCCGGCATCAAACCGGGCTGCGCGCTGGTGGTAGCGCTTGTTGGAGTGCGCATCGTTGCTTTCGTCCCGGCCTTTGAGCTTGCGTTGCGAGGCGCAGCGTTACGCCTGTTGCTAAATCTTTACGGCCACAGTGGGTCAGTTAGACCATTCCGGCCTGTTTGAGATAATTATAGGCTTGGATGATCTCGCGCAACTTTTCCTC
>JAYUCQ010000220.1:0-11554 GCA_043740265.1 Hyphomicrobium sp. | reverse complement strand
ACGAAATGGGCTTGCGCCGCCGCCAGCCGGTCGGGGTCTGACAGCCATTGCTTCGCTAACGCGGTGAGGGTCTCGCTGGCGGCTGAAAACTCGCTGGCAGGAGAATAGGGGCCCGACTTGGAATCGGGGCGATCGGCGAGCTTTGAGAGAGCCTGACTTCCCTGTTCAAAGGCTTTGAGGAGATTGGCCGCAAACTCTTCCGGGTTGGATATCAGATAGTTCGTAAAGAATGACGGGGCGTCAGGTTTGTCCTGCTGCATTCTGCGGTGAGCCTCGAAATAGTACTTTGAGGGCGGTTGCGCGCCATTTTGATGGAGACGCCCCTTCCGGCTGGCGTCTTTCCAGGCAACAGTGCCCGTACCGGTCAGTGAAAACAAGGCGAATCGCGTATGGATTTGGCCTCAGCCGGGTCATTTGGGCCGGGTCAATTTACCGTTGCGCCAGCTTCTGCAACGGCTGGACGTCTATCGGTCTGGCCGCGTAGACAAAGCGGCGGCTTTACAATACCGCCAGAATGGACTGCGGTGCGGCCAAGAACATCCGGTCTTTGCCCCGGAGTTGAGCGTCTCTGTCGTTCTGTTTACCCTCGAGAGCACACGGATTTGAGCGAAAATTTTCACCGCATCAAGCGCTTGCCCCCCTACGTTTTTGCCGAGGTCAACCGGCTCAAGGCGGCGGCGCGCGCCCGTGGTGCTGACATCATTGATTTGGGAATGGGCAACCCGGACATGCCGACGCCGCAGCACATTGTCGACAAGCTGATCGAGACGATCAATAAACCGCGCACGCATCGCTATTCGGCGTCGAAGGGTATTCCGGGGTTACGGCGGGCTCAGGCGGCTTACTATGACCGCCGCTTCGGCGTGAAGCTTGATCCTGAGACTGAGATCGTCGCAACGCTCGGTTCGAAGGAAGGCTTCGCCAATATGGCGCAAGCCATCTCGTCGCCGGGTGATGTCATTCTGGTGCCAAACCCGACATATCCGATCCACGCCTTTGGTTTCATCATCGCTGGCGCCACCATCCGGCATATTCCAGCGAGCTGCGGAGATGACTATTTTCGCGCCGTTGAACATGCAGTGAAGCATTCTGTTCCAAAGCCGCTGGCGGTTGTGATTTCATTCCCGTCCAACCCGACGGCCGTGGTGGCGGATCTGGAATTCTACAAGTCTGCCGTGGCGCAGGCGAAGAAGCTCGGCATCTATATCCTGTCCGATATTGCTTATGCCGAACTTTACTATGACGGTGTGCCACCGCCCTCGATTTTGCAGGTGCCTGGGGCCATGGATATCGCGGTCGAATTTACGTCGCTCTCAAAAACCTACAACATGCCGGGCTGGCGGATGGGTTTCGCCGTTGGTAACGAACGGCTGATCGGGGCCTTGGCACGCGTTAAATCGTATCTCGACTATGGCGCATTCACGCCGATCCAAGTCGCGGCGGCAGCGGCGCTCAATGGGCCGCAGGACTGTGTCGAAGACATCCGGCAAATGTATAAGGTCCGGCGCGATATTCTGGTCGATAGCTTTGCCAAGGCCGGCTTCCCAATCCCGTCTCCGCCGGCGACGATGTTTGCGTGGGCGCCTGTGCCGGAACCGTTCAAAGCGCTTGGATCGGTTGAGTTCTCAAAGCTTCTAATCGAGAAGGCTGATGTCGCGGTTTCCCCTGGCGTCGGTTTTGGCGAGCACGGCGAGGGCTTTATTCGCGTTGCACTTGTCGAAAACGAGCAGCGCATCCGCCAGGCCGCACGTTCGATCAAGAAATTCTTCGCCGAGTATTCGGGCTCCGCTGACCTGAGCGTTGGGCCGAGTGATGCGCACATTACCTCATCCAGCAAGCACGCCAGCAAGTAGATATCATCCTCATGTCTCAACGTCTCACAATCGGTATTGCCGGTCTTGGCACAGTCGGCGGCGGTCTCGTTGATTTGATCCACGCCAACGGCCGCCACATGTCGTCAATTCTTGGTCGCGACATTCGCATCACCGGCGTCTCGGCTAAGGCCAAATCGGAAGCGGAACGCGAAGGCCTCTCGGACGCCAAGTTCTTCGATGATGCAATCGCGCTCGCCAAAGACCCATCAAATGCGATCTTCGTCGAGCTGATTGGTGGCGAGGGCGGTATTGCCAAGGCTTCTGTTGAAGCCGCACTGAATGCTAAGAAGCACGTCGTTACCGCCAACAAGGCACTGCTGGCAACGCATGGGTTCGAATTGGCGACGTTGGCTGAAAAGAACGGCGTTGCGCTCTATTTCGAGGCGGCGGTTGCGGGCGCAATTCCGGTCATCAAGACGCTTCGGGAATCGCTGTCGGCCAACCGTATTAAGCGCGTCTACGGTATCTTGAATGGCACCTGCAACTTCATCCTGACGAAGATGCAGAATGAAAAACGGCCGTTTGCGGAGGTGCTGAAAGAAGCGCAGGCGCTGGGTTATGCCGAAGCCGATCCGACCTTCGATATCGGCGGCTTCGACACGGCGCATAAGCTCGCTATTCTGACGAGCCTGGCGTTTGGCACCAAGGTGGCGCTCGACCAAATTCACGTCGAAGGCATTCAGTCGATTACTCAGGCCGATATCGAAGCGACCGATAGCCTAGGCTATCGCATCAAGTTGCTGGGCGTTGCACACGAGACGGAAACCGGCATCGAGGCGCGCGTGTCGCCGGCGCTGGTTTATAAGGACTCGGCCATTGCCGAAGTTTCCGGCGTCACCAACGCTGTCGCGATTGACGGCGACTATTCCGGCAACATTTTGCTTGTTGGCGCAGGTGCTGGCGCTAAGCCGACGGCATCAGCGGTTGCGAGCGACATCATTGATATTGGCTTTGGCTTCATCATGCCGCCGTTCGTTACGCCGAGTGCAAAACTGCGGCCGCACAAGCGCGCCAAACTCGATCAGCACTATGGTTCCTACTACGTGCGCATGGCGCTTCACGATAAACCCGGCGCCATGGCGGCCATAGCCAAGCGCATGGGGGACCAAGGAATCTCCCTTGAGAGCATCGTGCAGCACCGGCCTGTGACACCGCCGACGCCGGGCGTTGCGCCGCAAGTCATGCCGTCAACGTCCGCGCCGGTCATCATCATCACACATGAGACCACCGAACATGCCATGCGCAAGGCCATCGAGACGATCGAGAAGGACGGCAAGGTGACCGAACGGCCGCAAGTCATTCGCATCGAAGAGCTTTAGAATTCGACTAGATAACTCAGGAGCGGCGCACAAAGCGCTGGAGGATTGATGGAAATAATCAAAGACAACGGCAGCTTCATTAGCGCGGGCTTGGAGCGCGTGCTGGTCTTGGAAGTTGCGCGGGTGACCGAAGCTGCGGCCATTGCCGCCGCGCGCCTTAGAGGCCGGGGCAACGAAAAAGCCGCTGACAAGGCGGCCGTTGATGCCATGCGCCGCGAACTTGGCCGCGTGTCGATCCAGGGCACTGTCGTTATCGGTGAAGGTGAGATGGATGAAGCCCCCATGCTCTACATCGGCGAAAAAGTCGGCAGCGGCGATGGTCCCGAAGTTGATATTGCGGTTGATCCACTCGAAGGCACGACAATCTGCGCCAAGAACATGCCGAATGCGCTTGCTGTTCTCGCGATCTCAGAACGTGGCGGACTTTTGCACGCGCCCGACATGTACATGAATAAAATCGCGGTGGGCCCGGGATATCCCGATGGCATCGTCGATCTTGATGCCTCGCCCGCCGACAACTTGAACGCTTTGGCCAAAGCCAAGGGCGTACCTATTCATGAAATCATGGCCTGCATTCTGGATCGTCCGCGTCACGCCGAACTCATTAAGGCCGTGCGCGAGACAGGTGCCGGAGTGCAGCTTATTCCCGATGGCGATATAGCTGGCGTTATCTGGACGACAGACCCGGCTGAAACCGGCATCGACATCTACATGGGTTCGGGCGGCGCGCCGGAAGGCGTGTTGGCTGCCGCCGCTTTGCGCTGCATCGGCGGTCAAATCCAGGGCCGCTTGATGCCGATGAAAGATGAAGAACGCATCCGCGCCGAGAAGATGGGCATCGCCGACATCAACAAGAAGTTTAAACTCGAAGACATGGCGTCGGCCGATGTGGTGTTCTCCGCGACCGGCGTCACCGATGGCTCGCTGCTCGACGGCGTGCGCTTTCGCGGTGACTTCGCCGAAACGGAAACCGTCGTCATGCGCTCCAAGACGGGCACGGTGCGCAGAATCAAGACCAATTTCCGCAACATAGGTTCGCGCTTTATTGGCTGATGCAAGAGGCTTCCGGGCTGCTTTGAGCGGGCTAAGTACCTTTTCTTGTGCGGTTGGGATCGCGAGAACAAATCATGATTGACACAAAAGAACAAATATAGTACAACCCTTGCAAATTGCTGGTACGCAACACTTAGCCTAGGGTGACTGACATGGAACGCGCTGACTTCACAGTGTTCGAGGGGGGTAAAATGGACAAAAAGCAGGCGCTGGAGCAGGCACTCGCGCAAATCGATAAGACCTTTGGCAAGGGGTCGATTATGCGGCTCGGCGCTAACGATCGCTCGTATGACATCGAAGCTATTTCGACCGGCTCGTTGGGGCTCGATATCGCGCTTGGCATCGGCGGCCTGCCGAAAGGCCGCGTGGTTGAAATCTATGGCCCGGAATCCTCGGGTAAGACGACATTGACGCTGCAAGTCATCGCCGAAGCCCAGAAGAAGGGCGGCACGTGCGCCTTCATCGATGCCGAACATGCGCTCGATCCAGTTTATGCCCGTAAGCTTGGCGTGAAGGTGGAGGAACTGCTGATCTCGCAGCCCGATACCGGCGAGCAGGCGCTTGAAATCGCCGATACGCTGGTGCGTTCCGGTGCCGTTGACGTGCTGGTCATCGACAGCGTTGCGGCGTTGACGCCCAAGGCTGAACTCGAGGGCGATATGGGCGACAGTTTGCCGGGCTTGCAGGCCCGTCTGATGAGCCAGGCGCTGCGCAAATTGACAGGCTCGATTTCGAAATCGGGAACGATGGTGATTTTCATCAACCAGATCCGCATGAAAATCGGCGTTATGTTCGGCAATCCTGAAACCACGACGGGCGGCAATGCCCTGAAGTTTTACGCTTCTGTCCGGCTTGATATCCGCCGCATCGGCCAGATCAAGCATCAGGAAGAATCCGTTGGCAATCAGACCCGCGTCAAGGTCGTCAAAAACAAGGTGGCGCCGCCGTTCAAACAGGTCGAGTTCGACATTATGTACGGCGAAGGCATTTCTAAAACCGGCGAACTTGTCGATCTTGGCGTCAAGGCCAGCATTGTTGAGAAGTCGGGTGCCTGGCTCTCCTATGATGGCAATCGCATCGGCCAGGGCCGGGAAAACGCCAAGCAGTTTTTGAAAGACAACCCAAAGATCGCCGACGAGATCGAGCGGGCCATTCGCGCCAATGCCGGCTTGATTGTCGATAAGATGCTGGTCAATCCGGAGGCTGGCGAAGATGATGGCGAAGAGCCCGATGCCGACGGCGTGCTGCCCGAAGGCGACCACGTTACCAAGAAGGCCGCAAAAGGCAAAAGAGGTTAGTTTTTTTTAGGTATTTGAAGGTCTAAACCGCCTTCCTGGACAGTCCTCAAGGCCGCCGCTACAACGGCGGCCTTGAGAGTTTGGAGAAGGTTTGAAATCGCATCATGGCTCGCGTTAGCGAAATACGATCATCGTTCCTCGGCTACTTCAAGACACAAGGTCATGAGGTCGTCGCGTCTTCGCCGCTGGTGCCGCGCAACGACCCAACCCTGATGTTCACCAACGCCGGCATGGTGCAGTTCAAGAACGTCTTCACCGGCCAGGAAACGCGGGCAATACCCCGCGCGGCGTCGTCGCAAAAATGCGTTCGCGCCGGTGGTAAGCACAACGATCTCGATAACGTCGGCTATACGGCGCGCCACCATACGTTCTTCGAGATGCTGGGCAATTTCTCGTTTGGCGATTACTTCAAAGATCGCGCCATCGAGTTGGCGTGGAACCTGATCACCAAGGAATTCGGCCTCGACAAAAAGCGGTTGCTGGTCACGGTCTATCACGACGACGATCAGGCCTTCTCGCTGTGGAAGAAAATTGCGGGATTGAGCGACGACCGCATTATCCGCATCCCGACGTCAGATAATTTCTGGCAGATGGGCGACACCGGCCCGTGCGGTCCATGTTCTGAAATCTTCTATGATCACGGCGACAAGATCGCTGGCGGGCCACCTGGATCAGCCGATGCCGACGGCGACCGCTTTATCGAGATCTGGAACCTCGTGTTCATGCAGTTCGAGCAGCGCGCGCCCGGCGATCGCGTGGCGCTGCCCAAGCCATCGATTGATACCGGCATGGGGCTTGAGCGCGTCGCCGCGGTCCTTCAAGGCAAGCACAACAACTACGACATTGATCTCTTTCAAGCATTGATCGCGGCGTCTGTTGCCGCGATTGGGGTCGAAGCCAAAGGCGAAGCTTTAGCGAGCCATCGTGTCATCGCTGACCATTTGCGGGCATCGAGCTTCCTCATCGCGGACGGCGTCCTGCCGTCGAATGAAGGCCGCGGTTACGTTCTGCGCCGCATTATGCGCCGCGCTATGCGCCACGCCCATATTCTGGGCGCGCGTGATCCCGTCATGTACCGGCTGTTCCCGGCTCTCGCCCGGCAAATGGGCGACGCGTTTCCGGAGCTCAACCGTGCGGAAGCTCTCATAACCGAAACGCTGCGGCTGGAAGAAACCAAGTTCAAGACCACGCTTGAAAATGGCCTAAAGCTTTTGAGCGAGAATTCGAGCGCGCTTAAGTCTGGCGCAGTTTTCTCAGGCGACGTCGCCTTCAAGCTCTACGACACGTTCGGCTTCCCGCTCGATCTTACCGAAGACGCGCTGCGGCCGCGCGGCATCACGGTCGACAACGCCGCTTTCCAGACGGCAATGAAAAAGCAGAAGGATGCGGCTCGCGCCGCCTGGAAGGGATCAGGAGACGCGGCGACGGAAACGCTGTGGTTCGAAATCAAGGACAAGACCGGGGCAACCGAATTCCTCGGCTATGATACCGAAGCGGCCGAGGGCGTCATTGCTGCGCTCGTTTCTGGCGGCAAGGAAGCCAATGGTTTGATGATCGGCCAAGAAGGCGCGATCATCGTCAATCAGACGCCGTTTTACGGTGAAAGCGGCGGTCAAATGGGTGACACCGGCACCATCAAGGGGCCGAGGGGGGCCATCTTCCGTGTGACTGAGACGCAGAAGAAGCTCGGCGATTTATTTGTGCATTTTGGCCGGGTGGAAGCCGGCAGCTTCAAATCCGGCGATGCCGTCGAGCTCGCTGTCGATCATGGCCGGCGCTCAGCCACCCGCGCCAATCATTCGGCGACACATCTTCTGCACGAAGCCTTACGGCAGATTGTCGGAACGCACGTCGCGCAAAAGGGATCGCTCGTGTCGCCGGATCGCCTGCGCTTCGATTTTTCGCACACCAAACCAATGTCGGCTGAAGAACTCAAAGCTGTCGAGGACATGGCGAATGCCGTGTTGCTGGAAAACACGGCCGTTGTGACCCGTCTGATGGCTGTTGATGAAGCCCGTGAGACCGGCGCTATGGCACTGTTCGGCGAAAAATACGGCGATGAAGTTCGCGTTGTCTCGATGGGGCGCGGCACGGATTCTGCCCGTCCCAACAAAGCCTGGTCGGTTGAACTCTGCGGCGGCACGCACGTCCAGCGCACTGGCGATATCGGGCTCATCAAGGTGGTCGCCGAAAGCGGCAGTGCGGCCGGTGTCCGCCGCATCGAAGCGCTGACGGGAGAGGGCGCGCGCGCCTACCTCGCGGAGCAAGATCAGCGTGTCCGCGACGCGGCGGCGATCCTGCGCACGCGGCCCGATGATCTCGTTGAGCGTATCAAAGCGCTGATGGACGAGAAGAAGGCGCTTGAAAAGCAGCTGGCAGACGCCAAGCGCCAGTTGGCGATGGGCGGCGGATCATCTGCGGACAACGCCGCAGCGCCTGGCGATGCGACAAAAACCATTGGCGACATCAAGCTCTTTGCGCGCACGGTCCAGGGGCTGAACCCGAAAGATCTTCGCGGTCTGATCGATGACGGCAAAAAGCAGGTGGGATCGGGCATTGTCGCCGTGGTTGGCGTCACCGAAGATGGCAAAGCTGGCCTCGCGGTTGGCGTCACCGATGACCTGACCAAAACCTGGAGCGCGGTCGATTTGGTTAAGGCAGGCGCCGAGGCGCTCGGCGGCAAGGGCGGCGGAGGCCGGCCCGACATGGCCCAGGCCGGCGGGCCGGACGGCGCCAAAGCGGGCGATGCACTCAAAGCCATCGAGGCGCTGCTCGCTGGCTAAGCTGGTGGGAAAAGGCGCGCCCTTACCTCTCCAAGATTTCACGCTTCAACTCCGCGCATGGCCGCTATACAAGGCGGCAGAATTCATCTCAACAGTCAAAAGGTCTGCCGTCCCATGATCCCCAGAACACTCGTGCTCGCGTCAATCGCCGCTTGCCTATCAGCCTCTGCCGCATTGGCCACCGAAGATTTCGTCAAGCCGGCCGCAACGCCAGCGCCAACGGCCGGTCCAACGCTGTCAGCCGCAAACGAGTTCTGCGGTGAACCGTCCGGCAAAGCCGAAGATCTCATTGCCCGCTATTCGACGCAAAAGAACTTGAAGGAAACGTATAAGAGCGTCGATTACGTTGCCTACAGTGATGATGAAAAGAATCCGACGCTTGTTTATACGATGACAACGAAGGGTCACCCGGCGCACCCGGCCGTTGTTTGCCGCAAGCAAGACAAAGACGGCGACAACATCGTTCTCAAAATGGTTGTCGTCTGCGACGGTGGCAAAGATGCTTGCGATAAACTGCGCAATGACTTCAATGTTATGAACGCCAAGATGCAGGCCGAAGTCGATCAGCAGATTGCGGCTGGCAAGAAGTAAGCCGCGCTCCACTCAAAGTTTTGAATACCGGAAAAGTGGGACCTGATCGGTCTCGCTTTTTTGTTGTGCTGAATGCCCGGCTCCGGAAAAGCTCAATCAGTTCGATGAAGTCTTCAACGTCCGTTGCAACGCAGCGCCAAGCTCTTCAGCGGTGAACGCGGGGAGTGAGCAAATGCGGTTGGTGCACAGGAACGCGGCCGGCTCGTCGAGTTCAGGATAGGTGACGTCGGGGTTTTTCAACGGTCCTTCGTTGCGGTCCCACCAGTCGACGCGCTTGTAGAACACCGGCACTGCGCGGGCGGCGGCATGCAAGCCTTGGGCTTTGCCATCGCCCTTGGCGCCAACAATCGTGATGTGTGTGGGTTCGCTCAAAGTTTCCGCATCCGCGAGCAGCACGCCTGGCATCGGCCGGCCCTGATCGAGAATGTCTTTTGAGGCTAGGTAGCGCATACCGTGCTCCGTGAGCGCTCGGTAAGGCGCGGCGCCGAGATAGCGGTGCAGTGCGTTGGCGAACCGCGTGGTGGCGGACTGTTCATCGATCGCTTTTGCCGGAGTGATAAAGGCACCGGCGGAATTTTCAGGCGTCAGTGTTGTGAGAAATCCGCCTTTGGGATCGACGAAGTTTTGGGCGATGAAATCACCCGCAGCTTCGGCTTCATCGAGCCATTTGCGGGTGCCGGTCGCGGCGTAGAGGTCGAGCATGGCTTGGCCCATCGCCAGTGTATCACCGAGATACGGCCCGCCGCGGTCACTGTCACCGTGGTTGAATCCGCCCTCAGCGCGCTTGCGATTGGCGAGTATGAATTGCGCGGCGCGTTCGGCAACCGCCAGTGTGGCAGCGTCGCCGGTCGCGTTGGCGTAGGCGACAATTCCGCTGATGGCCCAGCCGTTCTCTCGGGCGTAAATGTGCGTATCGATGCGCGGCTCGCGTTTTAATTTTTCGCGTTCGGCGGATGTCATTGCATAAAAAGCTTTGCCGGGCAGTTTGGCGTCCACGTCGGCATCCTGGCTGGTATAGAATGCGCCGTCCTGGCTCGTCAGTTTTGCGGTCAGATAGCGATAGATATTGTTGGCAGCCGTGCGGTACTTGGCGTCTTTCCACAGCGTGTAAGCGGCGGAATATTGGCGCAGCCCGTTGGCCTGGTACCACATGATTTTTTCATAGTGGGGAGAGAGCCAATCAGGCTGATCGGAATACTGGTAGATGCCGCCCCATTCCGGATCGATGATATGCAATGCGGCGTCGAGGGTTTTGCGTGCTGCATCTGCTGCGGTCTTGTCACCCTTAGCGGTGCGGGTGAGCAGATGATCCATCGCGTCGGCGTCAATGAATTTTTGACTGTCGCCCCAGCCACCGAACTTGGTGTCGAAAGCTTCAAGACTGCGTTGGCCAAGTTCAGCGCGCTGGTCTTTGGTCAATACGGGCTTGTCGGATGGAACAGCTGCGGCTTCTTGAGAAACCGATGGACCCGGTGTCGGATCAGCAATGACTGCTTCGAGCAGCGCGGCCATTTCCTGCGGGTCGAGGTAGCCGCGGCGCTTGATCAGTTCTTCGCCTTTGGGTCCGAAAATGATCGTCGCGGGCCAACCCCAATCGCCGTAACGATTGGAGAGATCCGGGTTGGCGTCCTGATCGACGCGCACCGTGATGAATTTTGATTTCAGCAGATCCGTGACTTTGGCATCCTGATACGTCGTCTCTTCCATGACGTGGCACCAATGGCACCACACCGCTTCGAGATCGAGGATGACGAGGCGCTGGTCATCTGCCGTTTGCTGAAAAAGATCAGGCCCCCAGCTGCGCCAAGTGAGCGGCTCTGCGGCTTGAACTAGCGGAGTTCCAGCGACGAACGCCAATACCGCCAGGGCTGCTCTGTAGTTGACACCGCGCATCGCAAGCCTCCACTAGTCTTATGGAAGATTTACGCGTGCAGCGGCGCGAAAGTTTCAGTGTTAATGGCCGTGCGCTGCCCTCAACCCATCGCTGTCTTCAAATTTTCGTCGACTTTGTCGAGGAACCCGGTGGTCGAGAGCCATTTCTGGTCCGGGCCGACGAGGAGGGCGAGGTCCTTGGTCATGTGGCCGGCTTCGACGGTGTCGACGCAGACTTTTTCCAGCGTCAGTGCAAATTTTCCAAGCGCATCATTGTTGTCGAGCTTGGCGCGGTGGGCGAGGCCCCGTGTCCAGGCGAAGATTGAAGCAATGGCGTTGGTCGAGGTTTCCTTGCCTTTTTGATGCTCGCGATAGTGGCGTGTCACTGTGCCGTGCGCGGCTTCGGCCTCGACGGTTTTGCCGTCAGGCGTCAGCAGCACGCTGGTCATAAGGCCGAGTGAGCCAAAGCCCTGCGCCACGGTGTCGGACTGCACGTCACCGTCATAATTTTTGCAAGCCCAAACATAGCCGCCCGACCACTTGAGCGCGCTTGCCACCATGTCGTCGATCAAGCGATGCTCATAGACCAGTTTGCGTTTATCGAACTCGGCTTTGAATTCCGCTTCATAGACTTCCTGGAAGATGTCCTTGAAGCGGCCGTCGTAGGCCTTCAGAATTGTGTTCTTGGTCGAGAGGTAAACCGGGTAATTGCGCAGCAATCCATAGTTGAGCGAGGCGCGGGCGAAGTCGCGGATGGATTCATC
>JAYUCQ010000219.1:0-29395 GCA_043740265.1 Hyphomicrobium sp. | reverse complement strand
CGAATTCTTCCGTCGAGCGCTCGCGGTCCGTATCGTCGAGGCGCAACAAAAAGCTGCCGCCGTTCTTTTTGGCAAACAGCCAATTCAGCGTCGCCGTTCGAATGTTACCGATGTGGATGCGCCCTGTCGGGCTTGGGGCGAAGCGGACGCGCGGTGTCATGCTGTCTCAGTTGTCTCTTGCCGGGGGCGGCCATATCGAATGATCGGCCGCACGAATTGCAGGGGCACCCTCCAAGGCCAAATCGCCCAAGCAAGGTCTTCCAGACCTACGCTTTTACACCCGCGGCAGCAAGAGCGCCCAACAGCGCTTCGACTTCGGCGGCATCCGCACTGGCGAATGTGACGATACCCTGCGCCCCGGTCGCGATCCGAACCTCGAAAAACCGCTGCGCCTTGATCGTGGAGCCATCATAGAGCCCGGCAATCCCGAGAAAAGCTAGAAAAGCCGTGCCGAGAAGAAAACGCTCGCGCCATTCCATTTCGAAAACGCCGAACGCCAGAATCATGGCCATGAGAATAAATATGCACGCACCCAAAATGAGACCCGTCACCTGTTTTTCGCGCACCTCTTCCGCTGCAATCGACGTGATATCATCGAGTGCAATCCGCCATTTGCCAAACCAGAGCACACGATGGCTGGAGCCTGCAGCCTGCTCCTGTTGCAAACCCCATCGCGGAGGCAATAGGTTATTATTCGCGATCATTTTGGCCACGTCAGAGGCTCCCGGTTTAAGCCCGCAGTCTTGGCATGAACCGGTTTGCAAAGCCCTAACGCGCCGTTAAGACGCGTCGCCGCCATCTGCTGGGGGCACCCTGACGTGTTTTGATTTGGCCTTCGGACGAGTTGGCGCTGTCGTGGCGTCCTCTCGGAATTTATTCGTGATCGGATAGCGCCGGTCGCGGCCGAAATTCTTAGCGGAAATCTTGACGCCCGGGGCGGCCTGACGCCGCTTGTATTCGGCGAGGTACAGCAGCCGCTCGATTTTCTTGACCGTCTCGGCCGCATGCCCGCGCGCAATCACGTCCGCCAGCGGCATTTCTTGTTCGACGAGACAACGCAGAATGTCGTCCAGCGCTTCGTAGGGCGGCAACGAATCCTGGTCCGTCTGATTGGCTTTGAGTTCCGCCGTCGGGGCCTTGGTGAGAATGCGTTCCGGGATCACAACGCCTTTTGGACCAAGCCCATCAGAGGTCACATGCGCATTGCGCCAGCGCGACAGCGCATAGACCTCCATCTTGTAGAGATCCTTGATGGGGTTGAAGCCGCCATTCATGTCGCCGTAGAGCGTGGCGTATCCAACCGACATTTCGCTCTTGTTGCCGGTGGTCACGACCATGCCGCCGAATTTGTTGGAAATCGCCATCAGGATCGTGCCGCGAATGCGGGATTGCAAATTTTCCTCGGTGACGCCGGGGTCGGTCCCCGCGAACATATCCTTCAGGCCCCAGGTCACACCCGAAACGGCCGGCTCGATCGAGACCTTGTCGTAGCGGATGCCAAGCGCCTTGGCACAGGCTTGGGCGTCGAGAAGACTTTCGTCAGATGTAAACTTTGACGGCAGCATCACCGCGTGAACATGTGACGGCCCCAGCGCATCGACGGCCATAGCCGCGACAAGTGCTGAATCAATGCCGCCTGACAAGCCTAGCACCACGCCGGGAAATCCGTTTTTCGAAACATAGTCCTTGAGGCCAAGCACACATGCAGCGTAGGCAGCCGCACTCCCCTCCTCGATCGGTTCGATGGACGACTTGGCGCAGTGCCAGCCGCTCGCGCTCTTGCTCCATTCGGTAACGACGAGCGCTTCACGCCATGCCGGAAGTTGAGCGGCCAAGCTGCGGTCGGCATTCAGAACAAACGATGCGCCGTCGAACACCAACTCATCCTGGCCGCCGACTTGATTAACGTAAACCAGCGGCAAGCCGCTTTCGGTGACACGCGCGACAGCGACATTCATGCGCAAATCGGGCTTTGGCCAATCGAACGGCGAACCGTTGGGTGAGATGAGAATTTCGGCACCCGTTTCGACCAGCGTCTCGACGACCTCTTCGCCCCAGATGTCTTCGCATATGGGAACACCAACGCGCACACCGCGAATGCTGATGGGTCCCGGCATCGGACCCGCCGCGAAGACGCGCTTTTCATCGAACACGCCATAATTCGGCAGATCGGCTTTGAGGCGCACGGTTTCGATTTTGCCGCCGTCCAGCAGCGCGACTGCGTTGTAGAGGTGACCGTCTTCCCGCCAGATCGTGCCAATTAAAAGCGCCGGACCGTCTTTGCAAGAATTTGCCAGAGCTTCGAGGTGTGCGTGCGTGGCGTCCTGGAACGCCGGCTTCAGAACAAGGTCTTCCGGCGGATAGCCATTGAGGAAGAGTTCTGGAAAGACGACGAGATCAGCCCCCAGGGCTTTGGCCTTGGCGTGCGCGTCCGCAGCTTTTTTCGCATTGCCGGCAAGGTCACCGACGATGGGGTTCAACTGGGCAAGGGCTATTTTAAGGGAGGGCGGCTTTGTCATATGGCGTGTTTAAGACGGGTCACTGCTGCGGTCCAGCCCGGGCTCGGACTTGGGTGAACAAACCTTACTCGTTGTCATCGCACCCCGACGGCGTCTCAACGTCCGGATACCAGCAGATCAGATCGTCGTCTTGGATCGTTGCGGCGGCTGGGCGCACGAAGGTTCCTGAGAGAAGTCCCAGAACCAGCATGACACCCAAGGCCTGTACGCAACGCATCATCGTAGAGCGCTCCTAGAGGCGAAGTCACTTTACCGCCTCACAATGCTCCAAACCCGCTTGAAGTTAAAGTGGCAACGGCACAGCCGGCCGCCTTCGCTTAAGCAATCAATGTCCTCGGCTCCGCCTTCCCGTCCGCCAGCCGTTCTTTCTTCAGCTGCTCGGCCACCAGGAACGCCAGCTCCAGCGCCTGATCGGCGTTGAGGCGCGGGTCACAGTGAGTGTGATAACGATCCGACAGATCCTGATCCGAGATCGCGGTCGCGCCGCCGGTGCATTCGGTGACGTTCTGGCCGGTCATTTCGATGTGGATGCCGCCGGCGTGTGTGCCCTCGGCTCGATGCACTTCGAAGAATGACAGCGACTCTTTCAAAATGCGGTCGAATGGCCGCGTTTTGTAGCCCGTCGCCGCCGAGACCGTGTTGCCGTGCATCGGATCGCATGACCACAAGACGTTGCGGCCAGCTTTTTTCACGGCGCGGATCAGCTTCGGCAAATGCTGTTCAACCTTGTCGTAGCCGAAGCGGCAGATCAGCGTCATGCGGCCGGCTTCGTCCTTTGGATTCAAAGTGTCGAGCAGGCGCAGCAGACCATCTGCATCCAGCGACGGGCCGCACTTGAGACCGATCGGGTTCTTGATGCCGCGGGCGAACTCAACATGAGCGTGATCCGGCTGGCGCGTGCGATCGCCGATCCAGATCATATGACCGCTGGTTGCGTAAAAATCGCCGCTGGTTGAATCGCGCCGCGTCAACGCCTGCTCGAAACCGAGTAAAAGCGCCTCGTGGCTGGTGTAGAAACTCGTCGTCCGCAGTTGCGGTGTGTTGTCGGAGGTGATCCCGCAAGCGTGCATGAAGCTCAACGTTTCTTCAATCCGCGCGGCCAGTTCCTCGTAGCGGTGACCTTGCGGGCTGTCCTTGACGAAACCGAGCGTCCACTGATGCACGCGCTCAAGATCAGCGTAGCCGCCGGTCGCGAAAGCGCGGATCAGGTTCAGCGTCGCCGCCGATTGACGATAGGCTTCAATCTGGCGGTGCGGATCGGGAATGCGCGCTGCGGATGTGAACTCCGGCCCGTTGATGATGTCGCCGCGATAGCTCGGCAGCTCCTGGCCGTCTTTCTTCTCTGTCGGCGACGAACGCGGCTTAGCGAACTGCCCGGCGATCCGCCCGACCTTCGTCACCGGCTGGCCACCGGCATACGTCAGCACAACCGCCATCTGTAGGAAGACGCGGAAGAAATCACGGATGTTGTCGGCGCGATGTTCCAGGAAGCTCTCGGCGCAGTCGCCGCCTTGCAGCAGGAAACCATTGCCGGCTGCAATACTAGCCAGCGACTTTTTCAGATCGCGGGCTTCGCCGGCAAATACCAGCGGCGGATAGGTCGCGAGCTTGGCTTCGACGTCGCGCAGAACGCCCTGATCGGGATAATCAGGCACCTGCAGGATCGGTTTCTGCCGCCAGCTCTCGGGCGACCACTTGTCATTGGTCGTCTTGCCAGATGTCTGGATCCCTGCGGTTTGGGGGGCGGCCATCGTCTCAACTCCTAATGTACCAAAGACACGATGCGCTGCCGGAAGCGCGGCACCCGTCTTCGCAGTTTATCCTATTTCTGGCCGGGGCTTATAGGGGAATACATGCCCCCGCGCCAGCGTTTCAGCCAAGTCAGCGCCACACTTGGCAGAACCTCAAAGCCCAGCCGCCATTCCGCCATCGACAGTCAACTCCGATCCCGTGCAATATAGGCTGTCGTCAGAGGCAAAAAAGACCGCGGCACCGGTCAAATCCTCAGGATTGCCGAGGCGGCCCATCGGCGTTTTATCTGTCAGCATTTTTCGGGCCTGAGGTAAGCGCAGCATCCGGTCGGTGATTGCCGTTTCAATGTATCCCGGCGCAATCGAATTCACCCGCACATTGAACGGCGCGTATTCGACGGCTAGGCCCTTCGTTAACGCTGTGACAGCACCCTTGGTCATCGTGTAGGCGGCGAGCGGACGAAGCCCGCGGCTCGCCATGATCGACGAGATGTTGATGATCGATCCGCTTTTTGATTTGCGCAACAGCGGCAGGCAATCGCGCGACAGGCGCAGCACACCATCGATGTTAACTTCGCGCAACTTGGTCCACTCATCATCGGAGAGAGAGCGCACCTCGCCGCGGATCAGAATGCCCGCGTTATTGACGAGAATGTCAGCGTGACCGTGTGCCTCGGCGACGCCACGAATAAGCGCAGTGATATCCTGCCCCTTCGACACGTCGACATGCATCGCAGTTGCAGCGCCACCGGACGCCGTGATGCCGCGCGCGGTGTCTTCCGCCGTCTCAGTGTTGATGTCCGTCACCCAGACGTGGGCGCCCTCAGCGGCAAAACGCTGGGCGATGGCCTGGCCAATGCCGACACCGGCTCCCGTGACAATCGCAATTTTCCCAGTGAGACGCTGCATCAAGTCCTCGTTGCAAAGAGCCGCAACGCATACGCTGAAGGGGCACGCGGATCAACCAGTGGCCGCAACCCATTTGTCGCGGAGGGTTACCAACTCTTCGGAAGCGCTTGGATGCAGGGCCATCGTCTGATCGAAATCAGCTTTCGTCGCACCCATACGTACGGCAATAGCGGCCATTTGCACGATTTCGGCGGCGTCGGGCCCCAGAATGTGGACGCCCAAAATCTTTTGGCTGGCCGCATCAACGACGAGCTTCATCGTAGTGCGGTCGTCACGGCCCGCAAGAATCGCTTTCATCGGCCGGAATGAGGTTTTGTAAATATCGGCGTCGCGGCCGGTACCGCGTGCCTCAGCTTCGCTCATTCCCACCGTGCCGATTTCGGGTGTCGAAAAGACTGCTGTTGGAATGGTCGCATAGTCGACGGTCCAAGGCTTGTTGCCGAACACGCTTTCGGCAAAGGCGTGGCCCTCGCGGATCGCCACCGGCGTCAAGTTCACGCGATTGGTGACATCTCCGACCGCAAAAATGTTGCTGACGTTGGTCCGGTTTTCGGTATCGACCATAACTTCACCGGCCATACCCGTTGTGACGCCTGCATCCGCCAGGCCGAGCCCGTGCGTATTCGGCGAGCGGCCAATCGCAAACATGATTTCGTCGGTCGCAATTTTACCGCCACTTTTGAGCGTCGCCGAAAGACCATCGCGAACCTTGTCGATACTGGCAAAAACGTCATTGGTGATGACCCGGATACCGCGCGTCTTCATTGCCGCCGTGAGGCCATCGCGCAGGTCCTCATCGAACCCACGCAGGATTTTTTCACCGCGATAGAGCAGCGTCACTTCAGAGCCGAGACCATTGAAGATGGAGGCAAACTCGACAGCGATGTATCCGCCGCCCGCAACCACGATGCGCTTTGGCAATTCCTTCAAGTCGAAGGCTTCGTTGGAGGTGATTGCGTGTTCGACGCCGGGCAAGGCCGCGTCAAGGTTGGGTTTGCCACCGGTTGCTATAAGGATTTTCGAGGCTGTGATGGTCTCGCTGGATTTAGCGAGCCGGATGGCATTTGGCCCCTCGAAAACGACGCGGTCCTCAAAGATTGTCACGCCAGCGCGAAAAAGTGCTCCGCGATAGAGACCTTCGAGCCTGGTGATTTCTTTGTCTTTGGCGGCGATCAGCGACGGCCAGCTAAAATCCGGATCATCAACCGTCCAGCCGAATCCGCGCGCATCGTTGAACTCATCGGCAAACCGGCTGGCGTAAACGAGGAGCTTCTTTGGAACACAGCCTCGAATAACGCAGGTGCCGCCAAAGCGGTATTCTTCGGCAATGGCGACGCGCGCACCGAAGCCTGCCGCAATACGCGCGGCCCTGACGCCGCCCGATCCGGCGCCGATGACAAAGAGGTCGAAGTCGTCCGCCATAGCGCTCTTCGGTTGCTTTCGAGATATTGCCTATTTCGGTGCGGCAGCGCTGGCTTTCATGTCTTCGATCACTTTTTGGCTGTATTTCATGCCAATGACCGAGCCCTTCTGCATCAGCTCAGGTGTCATGGCGATAAACTTGGCACCTGTGCCGGAGCGATAAAAATCAGCGACCGATTTCATTTCTTCTGCCGTAAAGGTCTCGGCATAGAGCGCGGCAAAATCTTGCAGCATCTCGCCTCTGTAACTCATGAACTTGGTCATCGCCGCATCGAAGCCCTCGCTCATTTTCTTTCCCGCTTCGGAGTTGTCAGACTTTGCACTTTTGGCAAAACCTTGTTTCATCGCGTCCATCATACCTTCGAGCTGCTTGGTAACGCCCGTCACCTCCATCAAGTCGCGCGCTGCCGCAATGCGTGCCGGATCAACGGGCGGTTTGGCGTCTTCAGCTAAGGCTGGAGCGGAAAACAGAAAAAGCAGACCGACGGCCGCTGCACGAACACCTGCAAGCATTCTCAAACCTCCACATCGTAGTCAGCATCTTCGTTAGAGAGCACTTCAACGCCCATCGGACCGGCAATGATGCCGAGGTCGGCAATGCCGACAAACAGCCCGTTCTCAACGACGCCCGGAATGAGCTTCAAGGCATCATCGAGCCCGTCTGGATCTTCGATAGCGCCAAACGCGGCGTCGAGAATATAGTTGCCGTTGTCGGTCACAAAGGGTTTGCCGCCGGCTTGCCGCAGCGTGATTGGCCCTTCGCAGCCGCAGTCGGCCGCTAAGCTCTCAATCATATCGCGCGTTGCCTTGACGCCAAACTGCACAACTTCGATGGGGAGCGGAAACTTACCGAGGGTTTCTACGCGTTTGCTATGATCGGCAATGATGATGACGCGTTGCGACGCCACCGCTACGATCTTCTCGCGCAAGAGCGCGCCGCCGCCGCCCTTGATCAGACGCAACTCGGCGTCCAATTCATCAGCGCCGTCAACCGTCAAATCGAGAAAGGGAGTTTCGTCGAGCGTAGATAGCGGGAT
This sequence comes from Hyphomicrobium sp., assembly GCA_043740265.1. Lineage (GTDB taxonomy): Bacteria > Pseudomonadota > Alphaproteobacteria > Rhizobiales > Hyphomicrobiaceae > Hyphomicrobium_B. The sequence continues at coordinate 21,757 of JAYUCQ010000219.1, read as the reverse complement.
GCCGAGCGCCGCCGCTTGCGCCCGGGTCGCTTCCGAAGTCGGCACGCAGACGACGTCGAGGCCAGCCTTGACCTTGGCGCCCAGGAGATCGACGAATTTTGCGGCCGACGAGCCGGTGCCGAGGCCGAGCTTCATGCCGGGTTCGATATATTTCATCGCGTGTTCGGCGGCTTGCCGCTTCCAGTCGTCCGCGCTCATCGCGTGCCCCCTCTTCAAGTCCCTTACGCGTAGTCATCGTAAGAACAGCGGCACCCGGTCTACGCCGCCGGCCGGTTCTGGGCAAGCCGGGCGGCGCAGGACTAAGCCCCCGGGGCAGCCCATTCCGCACCCCGTGACAGACGGGCGCGTGGCGTCCACGTGTCACCTGCGTCATCACATAGTCATGCAAACGTGGACCCTCGTTTTCGACCTCGATGGCACCCTGATCGACACCGCACCGGATCTGGTGGCGGCCACCAATCACGTCCTGAAGCGCCTCGACCTCAAACCCGCAACTGAGGCAAGCATTCGACCCTTTGTTGGTTATGGCGCATTGGCGATGGTCAAAGGCGCAGCGGCAGCGCAGGGACGAAGTCTCGATCAGCAAGAGTTGTATGCCCTCTTTGAGGTTTTCATCGCCCATTACACAGCCAACATCGCCAATCACAGTCAACCCTATGACGGCGTGATTGCGGCGCTGGAAAGCTGCAAGGACAACGGCGCCGTCCTCGCCGTCTGCACCAACAAAATCGAAGCTCATGCCCGCGCCGTCCTCGACGCCCTGAAGATGAGCCAATACTTTGCTGCCGTGACCGGTCGTGACAGTCTGCATGTTTTCAAACCGGACCCCGGCCATTTGACGGGAACCATTGCGCTCGCAGGCGGAAGTGCCCGACGCTCAATCATGATCGGCGATAGCGAGACGGATATTCGCACAGCGCAGGCGGCTAAAATTCCCGTCGTTGCCGTTGATTTCGGCTATAGCGCCGAACCGGTCGCCACATTCGCTCCGGATGCCGTCATCAGCCACTATTCTGATTTGGCGGGCGCATTGCAATGCCTCATGCGCGGCGCGAAGGTCAGTACGTGAGCACCTTGCTTTCGCCCGTCATGATTTCTTCGATGAAATGTGCAGCTCCTACGACGCCGGTGCATTCCGCGATCAAGTCATCCTTGTGCATTTCGAACAAATCCAGCGACGGCGAGCAGCAAAAGAACTTCACGCCGGCCGCGTGCGCATCCTTGATAAAATCGAATACGGTCCGCGCGTCGCCCGGCTTCACCCGCAATTTTTCAGCTACGCCCTTTTTCATGAGCTTGCCGGCCGTACCGGTGCAAATCACTTCGACATCATAAGACATGGCGGCGGCGACGGCGGCCTGAAAGATCGGCGCACCGACTTCCTCACCATTGCGCGGGTCGGTATTCGCCATGATGATAATGAGCTTCTTCGCCAACGCCGGTCTCCTGATCCAAGGCAACTGAGTCTATCGCGTATGCATTGTCAATCGCAACGGCTGATATCAACGCCGGCGCGAAATATAACGCCGGTAGACGAGAATGGTGGCCGGCAGAAACACAAGATCGGCAACGAGCGACGCCATCAGGGTGACACCGCACACCATTCCGAACGTGCGCAGCGACGGCAGATCGGAGAAGATCGTCACACCAAGTCCGAAAGCCAGAACAATCGTTGTCAATATAATTGCCGGGCCAACGAGCACGCGCGCACGCCGGATCGCTGCCTCAGGAGAATCGCCGACCTGCTCTTCCAGCCGCAACCGGTTGAGGAAATGGATCAGCGCATCGACGCCTAAGCCAAACACCACCAGCAGCGCCACAACAGACGCGAACTCAAGCCCGTCGCCCTTGAGCCAAAGCAAGGCACCCGACGTTACGACCGGAAACAGCCCGGGCAACAAACTGACGACGCCGACAAAAACCGACCGGAAGGCAATCGCCAAAAGTAACGCCGCCACCAAAACGCACAGCGGCAGGCTCTGATTTAACTGGCTGATCATACGGTGACTGTTGCGCGCCGCCAAGGCCGGCAGCCCGGTCACCGATATTTCATATTCAGGATTGATGGCGCGTACCGTATCGAGGGCGTGATCGACCTTCTCGACCAGCGGCAAAATCTGGCTGGCGTCGATATCGGGGAGCCGTCCGGTGACCAAGACGGCGTCCTGTTCCTTGGCAATAAAACGGCGGACAAGATGCTCCGGCAAAAGCCCGACATATTTCTTGACGGTTTCAACGCTGTCGTCGCCGTTTTCGCGCAGCCACCGGCGCAGGCTTTCGAGCGACCAGACGTTGCCAAGGCCCGCTGCCTTCTCCAGCGCGATATGGGTCGCCTCAATTACCGAAAGGGTTGCCGGATCATAGAGCTTGCCGTCGCCTGTCCAGCGGATCATGACATGAAACGGGTTGGCACCCGTGAGCTTCTTGTCGATGCGCCCGGACGCGTCCAGCGCCTGCTCGCGATCGGGAACCTGATCAGCAAGGCGATAGCGCGGCTCCAACTGTAAATGAGCCCAGGAGAACATTGCAAAGAGCGTAAGTCCCAACAGCGTATAGGCGACCGGGTGACGGACAACGCGGTCAACGATGCCGCCGACGAAGGTGCCAAGCTTATCCATCATGCCATCGGCAGGTGTGCGATCGCGGGCAAGGGCTGCTTCATTGCGAATAAACAGCATCGCCAGCAGTGGCAGCACGACAATGACAGCGATGAAAGAAATGCCCGTCGCCATAGCGCCCGCGCGGCCAAAGGTGCGGATCAGACCGGATTCTGAAAACAGCAGCGCCAAAAACGACAGCAGCGCTGCGCCATGCGCCAAGACGCAGGCCGGTCCGACGATCTGAACCGCAAATTTTACCGCTTGCGCTTTCGTGTCACCCTCGCGCAACCGGATGCGGATGGCCGACACCATTTGCATACTATCGGCAAAGCCCATGACCATGATCAGCGGTGTCATGACGTTGAGGAACAGGTTGAGCTTGAAATTGAGCCATCCAAGCAGACCCAGCGACCAGATCACTGCGATGACGGGCGGCAGCGCCGCAACCAGCATCAGCGACACGCGGCGGAAGAAGATCGCGGCGATGATGGCACCAAAGAGCAAGCCAAGACCGTTGTAGAGCAGCTGATCGCGCTCGACGGCGTTGCGGATTTCGAGTTGCATCACCGGCGCTCCAGCGAGCTTCACTGACAATCCGGCCGGTTTCAGTTCCTTGTCCGCGATCTCTTTAATACTGCCGATGATCGTCTTCGCCGACTGCTCGGCAACGACAGCGCGATCCAGCGACATTACAATCAGCGCCAACTCGCCGTCTTCCGACAGAAACTTGCCCTTGACGATGTCGTTGGATTTGAGCGCGGTGATGAGTGCGGGCAGGCTGGCATCGTCCGGCAGGTCGTCAGGTACAATGGGTGCCGCGTAACCCTTAGCGTCCGGTTTGCTGCGTGCTGATAGCATCGACACGATGCCGGAAACGCCGTCGGCCAATTGAAGCTCGCTGGTGGCGCCTGCAAACGCTGTTAAACCTTCACGCGTCAGCAGTTTTTTGCCTTCGACCACCACGAGGACATCGTATTCGCTGGACGGAAAACGCCGGTCGATTTCCTCGTAGGTGCGAAATTCAACGGTGTTGGTGCGAAACAATTCCGACAGGCTATCATCGACCTTGAGCCTCAGCAGACCTGCGATTGCCGCTGCCGTCAGCGCCACAACAAGCAGCGCCGCGACGACCGGCACCTTCAACCCAATAAGGCCAAGCCGGTCGAACCCAAACGAAAATGGACGTGGGTGGCTAGGTTCCGCAGGCTCCAAAATTGCCTCCCGGGCACGTCTCGTACATTACAGCCAGCATCGAGGTACCGTCCGGAATCATCGCCAAAAGCCCGCAACCGTCGCATTCCTTTGGGGGGCGGCGCAAGGCCCTGGTGCAGGGCGAGCAATCCCGGAACACCGTATTAGTTGAGCGAGGCCCTAATATGCCCTAGAGGGTTGAGCCTAGTGCACTGACACAACGGATTATTCCTGCACCCATGTCCGATCAAGACTCCGATCAAATCATCCCCGAGTATAGGCTCGACACGACCGGTCTTGTTTGCCCAGTCCCGATTTTAATGGCGAAGAAAAAACTTGCCGCCATGGCCGCCGGTAGCACCTTAGAAATTCTTGCGACCGATCCCGCCGCACCCCAGGATATCGCGGCTTTTTGCAAAGCCACCGGCAACGCACTCGTCGACAGTGGGCGGCGGGGCAAAACGTCCTGGTTTCTTGTTCGCCGCAAAACTTGACGAACCGCCGCAGCGCTTGACAGGGCAACGCCGGCGTATCCATAAGGTCGCTCAGCTGGCCAGTTGGCCAAACCGGGCGGTTAGCTCAGCGGTAGAGCACACGCTTCACACGCGTGGGGTCATAGGTTCAATCCCTATACCGCCCACCAGTTTTACTAATATAAATCAATAAATTAACGCATTCCTGCAAGGTGGTGCTTGCGAGCTCCTGTCCCGCTGGGAAGCACATGGGAAGCACCAAAACGGCAATGCGAGTAGCTTGTTGGGTCGCAACACTCCGGCCGGAAAACTACGTTAGCGATTTTGCGAAAATCCGAAACTCTGCAACCAGCGCGGAAATCATTCGCCGGTCGGCGAGTGCTTCGCACGTGAATGCACCCGTTCGATAAGCACCGTTGCGCTCACCGCGCGGCGCGCCGCTGCCCGTTGCACCACCGTGCATCCGGCAACGCGCTTTACCGCTAACCGATGGCGACCGGCATGGGCTGCCGCTCCGCGTCTTGGCTCCACACTTCCGGCATTGGCACAATGCTTGGGGCTGGCAATTCTGCCTTTGCATGGGGTTGGTTTCCGATTTCATGATTGCCCCCTCCCCCAGCGCCGCCTTTTCCTTGCACGACGTTGCCGACAATTGCCTGACCGCCAGAGTGCACATGCACGACCTTTACGACTTGCTCGCCGCCGCGTTGCAGCTTGGCCAGCGTTTCCACTTGCATGGCAAACGTCCGCAACAGCTTCACAGCCGCATTGCTGGCACTGTCAAATTGCGGAAGTTGATCGGCGCGCGACGCCCGCAGCAAAACGTGCTGCGCAACGGCGTGCGTCAATGCCATCTGCACGGCAAGGGCTGCCTCCACCTCGTTACGAGGTTCCGCGCCTTCGATCATCGCCAGCAAGCCGTTGAGCGTGACGTGATCGATCTTGCCGTCGCTGTTTCGAGAAACCCCAATCAGTCTGTTGAGCTGCGCAACCGCAAATTCCGTACCTCGCGTTCCGAATACATCCTGCAGTCTTGCAAGCCATCCTTCGCGGTCGTTGTGCTTTGGCCCGAGGGTTTCGATGCGCCCAGCGCTAGATTGCTCGCAAACGGCCACCAGGCGCGGTCTTCGAGTCCTGACGTGCTCAGACGCCTCCGAAATTGCAGCGACCTCAGCGGCGCTTGGAGGGCTATCTGACAATGCCGTCACTTTGGTTGCACGCTGTTTCCGCGACATTCAACCTCGAAAAATTTTTGCCAAAACTGCCGTGGGCCGTCGTCTCAAAGTGACTTGGGGTTTATTTTGATTTGATCTAAGTGAAGTGAAGGCATCCGAACGGCTACCCCAGTGCCTCAAATCAAAAACCTTCCTCTTGGAAGCAAACACTACAGCTAAGATACAGCAAGCTTACAGATATAGTAGTGTCGGCGCTGACACCGTGACGATGGCCGCACCGACACGCTACCCGTGACGACAACGGCACTCATGCCTCGGTGTCGTCGGTGTCACCCTCAGCACGCGCGTCAAAAAGCAAATCGTCTGGGCCACCGCCAAGCAAGTATCGGTTTGCGCGCCAACTGCCGAGCCATATTTTGACTGGCCTGTCGTCGAGCTTTATCCAGCCTGTTTGTTGCAGTAACTTGCGGGCACGCTTCAATGTGCGTTCTTCAAACCCCAGCGCTTTTGCAGCGGACGCAATCGAAAACTGGGCAAATCCCTTTTCGGGGTTGTATCGATGCATGACGTGCCCTGCCAATGCGATGGCCGATGGGCTTTTGCGAATTGCAGGGTCTTGCAATACCGCTTCATGCCAACGAAAGCGGACGTTTTGAAGCCATCGCCGGTGGGCGGCCTTGGAAACTTCATCCATTTCACAATCCCCCCTCTTGCTGGGAGGTGGACCGCCGCTGGTTTGCGGTCAGCCACGTGTCGAGATCCTCGACGCGGTAGACGACGCGGCGGCCGATTTTGGAATAGACCGGGCCGCCACCCGTTAGTCTTAGCTTTTCAAATGTTGAAGCGGAGGAGCCGCAATACGCGGCTGCCTCCGCTGTGCGCATAACCTGCGACTTTGGTTCATCTGCTCTCGGCATTGCCTTGCCATCCACTGAATCTCCGGGGAACGCCCAGCACGTGGTTGCGACGTTGGCTCACGACCGCGATCAGAAATAGGGTCCGGCTGTTTTCCTTTTCCGGTCGATTGATTTCGGTCGATTGGAACGCCGCCTGCCACTCCGCGACCAGTTCGGAGCCGGCACGGCGTCAATAACTGCCTTCCAAATTAAATCGGCTGGATCTTTGCTGACGCCGTGCTGTTCATGGGCACATTTTCGGTATTCGCTTTTTGTCATTGTCGGCTTAGCTGGATTTGCGGCCACCTGCTCACTGAACCATTTTTCGAGCCTATGTTGATTTAGCTTTTTTACTGCCCACGTTGCACTTTGTCTCGGCCAGAACTTCTCGACACTTGAACGAAAGAAAACGACGTCACGATATGCGAGCTGCAGCAGATCTTCGCGAAGGCGCAAAACATCTCTTTCATCGTCTGAGCAGAGCGCTAGGTAGGGCCATTCGTGTGAGCAAATTCTTCTTAGAGATAGTGGCCAGCATTGCAAATTTGAAAGCATACCGACTGCCCTCACTTTGCCAGCTGCGGCCATTCGGAACAGGTCTTCCCTACTTTCGCGAATTGTAGCGGACATAACGGCTGTTTCTGCCTCACTCAATCCATCAAATGCTTCCAGAGCCAGTAGATTGAATGCAGACGGCAACTTACATTCCTGAAGTTCGTAGCCGATCCGAGCCCTGGGCGTTTCGCTTAGGGCATTGTGCGCCACCTCAACCCAGCGCAATTGGCCCCGGACGTAATCATCCCACTGCTCTCGTACCGCCGCTGGTGTCCGCCACGCGATCCAAGCCAGTGTCATGGCAAACGTCCACCAGGGCTCCCGCATCGGATCAAGATTGGCTCGACTTGCGGAACCGTCTCCCGTCAGATCGATGCCAACGCTCAGGGCTGAGATTTCGGCTTGGCGGGGCGACATGGTGCCTTTCGCGACATCGTCCAAAAGTTGTTTGCGAACCATATCGTTGGTGACGTCAACTGCACTCATTCCGCACGCCTCCAGAGGCCAAGTGCGTCACGGAATCCACAATAATTCGGGTCGAAGCGTAGGCAGTTGTGGGGCAATCCAGCGGCGATTGCCTGAACCCTTCACAACAGCTACCGGCTTGCCGTAGTGTGCCGCCCCATGACCCCGCTGAAATTCATCGACACCTGGAAATCCTCAGATCTCAACGAACGCCAAGGCGCACACCTGCATTTTGACGGGTTGTGCAAAATTCTCGGCGTGGCAGGCCCAACCGGCGCGTCACTGAAAGACGACGGCTACGGATTTGAGGTAAACGTCGATAAGGTCGGCGGCGGGCAGGGCTATGCAGATGCCTGGAAGCGCGGCTGCTTTGCCTGGGAATACAAGAGCCCGGGCGGCGATCTTAAAGCCGCCCTCAAACAATTGAAGCTCTATGCCAGCGATTTGGAAAATCCGCCGTTGCTGATCGTCTCCGATATGCGGCGTATCGAGATCCACACCAACTGGACCAACATGGTTCAGGAAACGCACGCGCTGGAACTCGACGAACTGGCCGATCCGCGCCTCATCCAAAAGCTCAAGTGGGCGTTTTCGGAAGATACCGTCCACGAATTAAAGCCGCAGCGCTCGGCGAACGCGACGACGGAAGAGGTGGCGCAGAAATTCGTCGCCATTGCCCAGAACCTGCGCGAGCGCGGGCATGACCCTGAAAAGGTCGCGCACTTCGTCAACCGCATGGTTTTCTGCATGTTTGCCGAAGACGTCGATTTGCTGCCGAAGAAAATGTTCGAGCGGATGCTGGAGGCAAGCCTCAAGAACCCGGACGAGTTTGTGGTCAATGCAGAACAGCTGTTCACGGCGATGGCCAAGAAGCACGGCCGCGTTGGCTATGACGCGATTGACTGGTTCAACGGCGGGCTGTTTGAAGATGGGGCGGCGCTGCCGTTGACCAAGGACGACATTCGCGTGGCGCTCGAGGCGGCGAAGCAAAACTGGGCCGAGATCAACCCGTCGATCATGGGCACGCTGTTCGAGCGCGGGCTGGACCCTGGCAAGCGCTCGCAGCTTGGCGCGCACTATACGGACGCGGAAAAGATCATGATGATTATCCGCCCAGTCATCATCGAGCCGCTGCTGCGGGAATGGCAGACGGCGCGGGAGGAGATCGAAGCCAAACTGGCTAAGGCAAAAGGAGCAAAGTCGGCAAGTGCCAAGACCACGGCCAAGAAGGAGGCCGAGGCGCTGCGCATCGCCTTCATAGAGCGGCTGAAAAATTTCCGCGTGCTCGACCCGGCGTGCGGATCGGGCAACTTTTTGTATCTCGCCTTGAAGTCGCTGAAGGACATCGAGGCGCGGGTGAACATCGAGGCCGAGAGCCTCGGCCTGTCGCCGGCGTTCCCGAGCGTCGGGCCGGAGTGCGTCAAGGGTATTGAGATCAACCCGTTTGCGGCGGAGCTGGCGCGGGTGTCGGTGTGGATCGGCGAAATCCAATGGATGCGCGAGAAGGGCTTCGGCGTTTCCAAGAACCCGATTTTGAAATCGCTAGAGACGATTGAGTGCCGCGACGCGTTGCTGAACCCGGACGGCTCCGAGGCCGAATGGCCGGAAGCGGATGTGATTATTGGCAACCCGCCGTTTTTGGGGAGTTACCGGTTTATTGGCACCCTCGGCGAGACATACAGTACCACGCTGCGCCGTACTTTCGAATATGCGCTCCCTGGCACTATCGATCTCGTGATGTACTGGTTTCATAAATCGTGGAAGTTGATAGCGGATGATCGAGCACTGCGGGTCGGCTTAGTCTCGACGAACTCAATCCGGGGAGGTGCTAATCGCGACGTTTTGGGTCCAATAGTCAAGGGCGGCCGGATTTTTTGCGCATGGGGGGATGAACCTTGGGTTGTTGACGGTGCGGCCGTCCGAGTATCCATCGTTTGTTTCGACGATGCTGATGGTATGGCGCAGCTAAACGGAGCGGATGTTGCAGTCATCAACTCGGACCTGTCTACTAGCGCAGACGACCTGTCGAAGTCCAAAGCGTTGTCCGAGAACCAAGAAGTAGCCTTCGAAGGACCCAAAAAATATGGACCGTTTGAAATCGAAGGTTATGTAGCCCGAGAGTGGTTGGCATTGCCAAAAAATCCAAACGGGAAATCAAATGCAGATGTTCTTCGTCCGTGGCTGAATGGTAGAGATTTTAGTGATCGTCCATCGGATCGATGGATAGTTGACTTTGGGGTAAGCGCGTCAGCGGAAGAGGCGGCGCTTTACGAAGCTCCGTTCAAACATGTTGAACAGAATGTTGCTCCGTCACGTGCTACTGATCGAAATCAACTGACGAGAGAAAGGTGGTGGCTATTTGAGCGTCCACGCCCGCTACTGAGGAAAAAGGCACACCCGATGAGCCGCATCATCGTGACTGTGCGCCATTCGAAGCACCGATTGTTCCGACTGCTCCACAAGGCTGTTATGCCGGATACAGCGCTAATCGCCATCGCCCGCGACGACGACACGACATTCGGAATTCTGCATTCCAAGTTTCATGAGCTTTGGTCGCTGCGCATGTGCACATGGCTCGGCGTCGGCAACGATCCACGCTACACGCCGACGACGTGCTTCGAAACCTTCCCGTTCCCCGAGGGGCTCACCCCCAATATCCATGCGGCGCAGTACGCCGCCGATCCGCGCGCCATCGCCATTGCCAAAGCCGCCGCCCGCCTCAACGACCTGCGCGAAAAATGGCTCAACCCGCCCGACCTCGTGCAACGCGTGGCCGAAGTCGTGCCCGGCTATCCCGACCGCATCCTGCCGGTCGATGACAAGGCAGCGGCGATCCTCAAAAATCGCACGCTGACCAAGCTCTACAACGAGCGGCCCGCGTGGCTCGATCATGCGCACAAGGATTTGGATTCAGCCGTCGCCGCCGCCTACGGGTGGAAGAACGATTTGACGGACGAGCAAATCCTCGAAAAACTGTTCGCGCTCAATCAAGAGCGGGCCGCCAAGCAGTAGAGGGTGGTTGAAATGGGGCTGGCAATAGGTTTTGCGATGGGTGCTTGCATCAGCGGGTTCCCGTCAATACTTGGCGTATGGGTTGTCAGATTGTGGAGGGGCACGCTTGACGAAGACGCTATAGTCGCCAACCCGATTGGGATTGCGGTTGGCATTTCACTCGTAATGGTCGTTTGTGTGGTAGCAGCCGCACCCCAAGCGCAATCCACCTACGGCCAAGGCATTGCTTCTCTCGGACTTTTAGCGTTGGCGATGTTTTCTGTTGGCGTGTTTGTCGGGCTGGCAGAGAGCCGGAAAAAAAAGAAGTGAACAGCACTGTGCCCTCAAATGAGAACGCACCGCGAAACAAGCCTAAACCTCGGGATCACAATGGCTGAGATCGTTTACATCCTGACCAACGAAGCCATGCCTGGGATCGTCAAGGTCGGCAGAACGCAAGGCGATCTGGCAACCCGCATCAAGGACCTTTCGCGCTCTACAAGCGTGCCGCTGCCATTCGAGCTTTTCTATGCCTGCGAAGTTCAGAGCAGCACATTTGTAGAGTCTCAATTGCACGACGCCTTTGGAGATCATCGCGTCAGCCGCAATAGAGAATTCTTCCGGATTGCGCCTGAGCGCGTACAGGCCGCGCTTCGGTTGGCGCAAATTCGTGAAGTCAAGGTTGGCGAAGAAGTGTTCGAAACACCCGAAGACAAGGCTGACGTTGTCGCGGCCAAGCGGCGTTCGCGCTTCCTGCTGTCGATGATCGGCATCAAGCCGGGCACTGTGTTGCAGCTCTTTAAAGATCCGAATATCACTTGCACCACGGTCGATGACCGCAACCAAGTCAGCTGCAATGGCGAGACGACATCCCTGTCAGACGCCGCAATCCAGGCCTTCAAGACACTCGGATACGACTACACCGCGCTGTCTGGACCCTGGGAGTGGAGCTTCGAAGGCAAGCGCCTCGACGAAATCCGCCGTGAGATTGAAGAAAAGTCGGACTGATTTCAGCATTTTTGCCAGCCGCAACACCCAGCACTCTGGCTTTGCAGTGGCAGCGATTTGCCTTTGTGACACCGGCATATCCGGGCCCAACATTTCCGGTTTGCCTTTGATCCCGGACACAAAACGTAAAGCCGCAAGTAGACAGCTTAGGGCCAGAAACAGGCATCCACGACGCGACATTTCCATCAGTGGCGTTGCAGCAACTCTCCCGACAGCGGAAAGAAGACGGACGCTTGGGAATGCAAGGATAGATTCCTAGATGGCTGGCGGGTGGCGCCTAATTCAAATATCGAGATCTGGTAATGGATCGAAGCAAGTACCGACGTTTCAATGGGGGCACATGATAAGTCGATATACGAGAGCCAAATCCAACTCTCTGCGTTGGAGGCTACCAGCCATCGCGACGCTTGCGGCCATGCCTGCACTGGCGGCGCTAACAGTCGGAGTCATGGCGAGAGAGGCACGTCCGGCGCCCGCTGCCGAGGAGACGGCGCCGCGCGATGCAGGCGAACCCATTATGGCGATCGTATCGATCAAGACCCAACATATTGCATTCTATGACGCCGACGGTTGGATTCTGCGCGCACCAGTATCTACGGGCGTCGAGGGACGCGAGACGCCAGCCGGGGTTTTCGCCGTCGTCGAGAAGGACGCGGACCATCACTCAACCCTTTATGACGATGCCTCGATGCCACACATGCAGCGCATCACCTGGAATGGCTTGGCGCTGCATGGCGGTCCACTGCCAGGATATGCCGCCTCACACGGCTGCGTGCGGATGCCGTTCGGCTTTGCGGAAGATCTGTTCGACAAGACGCGGATCGGGATGCGCGTGATCATCTCGCCGAACGATGTCGCTCCGGTCGATACTTCTCATGCAATGCTGTTCGTGCCGGATGCGAAATCCATCGCGGCTGCTCCGGCGCGTGCCGAGGCGCTCGCCCAGGATGCCGAAGTCGCATCGCAGGCGGCGGATGCAGCGAAGGAGGCAGCCGCAAAGGCAGCGCGCGAAGCAACGTCGTTGAAGGCGGCGCTGAAGAAACTCGAAAGGTTGAAAAGGCGGGCCGACGCCGAGCTAGTTGTCGCCGATAAGGCGCTCGTTTCGTCAAAAACGGACCAGGCTAAGGAGCGCGCTGAGGATATGAAGCTAAAGGTCGCCGCGAAAGCGACTGAAGCCGGGGAGCAGCTCGAGACAGCTAATGCCGATGCGAAATCGAAGGCCAATGCCGCCACCAGCGCAAAGGACGCTGCCAAAGCCGCCGCGAACAGAAAGGCCGAAGCCGCCAAAGCGGCGAGCGAGGCAGGGCTCGCGACCGAGCCGGTATCGGTCTACATCAGCCGCGCGACGCAGAAGCTCTATGTGCGGCGAAACACGCATAAGCCGTGGGCGGACGGGGGCGAAGTGTTCGATGCGACAATCGAAGTTCCGGTTACGATCCGTAGTCCTGAAGTGCCGATCGGTACGCATATATTCACGGCGATGGCGACTGACGGCGCTGGCCTTCGTTGGTCAGTGGTCACTATCGATAATGGGGACAACGCGAAGAATGCGCTCGACCGCATCACCATTCCACAGGATGTGCTTGATCGCATCGCGCCGACCGCGTTGCCACGATCCTCAATCGTCGTCTCGGACGAGCCGTTAAGCCGCGAAACGAACTTTCGCACCGAGTTTGTTACGGTGCTGAGCAACCAGCCGCAGGGTGGCTTCGTAACACGCAAACCTACGGTCAATATCCCTGTTGCAGCAAGCAACTCATGGGACGACGACGGGTTCGGCTTCTTTGGCAAGCGCCGTCCAGACCGGCAGACCGGTTATGCGCGGCGGCGCTACCGCTATGATCCGGCGCAAAAGGGCTGGTGGTGGTAATGGGCGGTAGGCCCTTTTGGGGTCGCGTCTTCGCGAGTGCAGCATGAGCCCGGAGACCACGCTGTCGCCCAATTCAACTCGCCCATTTGCGGGAGCACGAAGTCTCTCAAGACCCGCCTCCGTGAACATCTTCTTCGCCACGCACAATCTCCTCGCGTTCCGTACCCAGCGCCCGATGCGGGTAGCCGACGGGTAGCAGACCGCGCGGTCGCAGCCGGAAAGCGGCTAAAACCAGTTGTTAGCAATCAGGAAAAAATCCTACTGCAGAAGGGGTTATTATTTGGTAGGCGAATGTCGGTTTCGGTGGGTCGAATGCAGATTTCGACCCCTAACCACCGGCTAAAGTCGGCGTGATTTCCGGATGGACCTAATAGCTGATGTTTTGTTAAAAACGCTATGGGCCAGTAGCGGAAGTGCGTAAAAGTAATCTGGACCAGAATGCAGCAGCATCTATGTAGTCCTGCGAATAGTTCGGCGGCTCGACAGTGAAAATCTGTCATGACGGCCGCCCGTCTTCTCGCCAACGGCGTAACGCTTCCTCCCATCCTGGAACTGTCTGCGAAACAAACCCGACGGTTGAACCGGTTGCTATTGCGCGAAAAACGCGGAGCGCGCTGAGATGAGCTCCACTTTTCAAATAGCGGCGCATGGCGGCCTCATCGGTCCATGCCGACAGCGTATGATGGACACCATCAATGGTCCGTGTTGACGCCGACAGGTTTACTTCGGCATGCTGTGCTTGCGACAGCGACCGGATCGCATGCCACCAGAAGCGTGGCGCGTGATAGAAACGCGTTACGCGCAGACCTGTCACTGAAACGTAGATCACGTCCAAACTCTCCGTCGCTGAGACCCGATCGGGCACGCTTTAGCCGGGATTTTTCCGGCCCCAGTCCCTCAAAGCCAACATGATGTGTCCAAGCGACTGTCCCAGATCCGTAAGGTGATATTCAGCTCGGGGCGGATGTTCGCTGTAGAACCGGCGTTCGACAATGCCGTGTTCCTCGAGACGTTTTAAGCGGTTCGACAGCGTGTTTGGCGAGATGCCCTCCAGAGATGACAGGAAGTCCTGGTAGCGCCGCGTGCCTTTAACAAAGAGGTCGCGCAAGATCAGGACCGTCCATGCATCGCCGATAACATCGAGCGTTCGCCGGACAGGGCAGGTGGTGCCGGGATTGCCGACACTTGATCGCGCGCCTTTCGACTGAGTTGCCATCCGACGACGTTATCAAATTCCAGCCAGCAACGCTATTGACTATATTTATAGTAGTCACTATCCATTATGAAGTCTAACCTGGAGTTATGCGATGACCAGCCTCGACTCTCATCCTACCGTGGTGCGGGCGCGCGAAGCGCAGGCAGCGGGACTCACGAGTTCACTGCCGGGCATTACCTCGTTGGAACTGGATCGGATCTGCCGCGCGGCAGGAGCGGACGATTGCGGTTTCGTGATGATTGATGACCCGGCGCTCGATGATCAACGGGACTTCATCCAGACCGCCTATCCGTTCGCTAGAACCCTCATAAGTATCGTCAAACGCATGCATCACGAGGCCGTGCGGTCGCCAATGCGATCTTATGCCAATCTCGAATTTCATTCGACGGGCGACGACGTAACCGATACTGCGCGCGAGATTGTGCGGGCCCTCACCGAGCGTGGCATCCGTGCCGGCAACGCCAACATGGCGTTCCCAATGGAAGCTGATCAATGGCCGGATCGCATCTGGGTCGTGTCACATAAGCCGGTCGCCGTGGCCGCCGCGATGGGGCGTATGGGTATTCACCGTAGCGTGATCCACCCAAAATTCGGCAGCTTTGTTTTGCTGGGAACAATCGTCATTGACGCCGAACTCGGCGCCTCAACGGGACCCATCGACTACAATCCGTGTCTTGAATGCAAGCTGTGCGTTGCGGCTTGTCCTACCGGGGCCATTCACCCAGACGGCTATTTCAATTTCTCAGCCTGCTATTCGCATAACTACCGCGAATTCATGGGCGGCTTTGGCGAGTGGTCAGAAACAATTGCAGATGCCAAGGACTCAAGAGAGTTCCGCGCACACGTCACCGACAGCGAAAACATATCGATGTGGCAAAGCCTTTCGTTCGGCGCAAACTACAAGGCCGCCTACTGCATCGCGGTTTGTCCTGCCGGGGAAGATTTGATCCGTCCCTACCTCGACGACCGTCAAGCCTTCGTGCGCGATATCGTGAAACCGCTGCAGTCCAAGGTGGAGACAGTTTACGTCCATAAAGACTCCGATGCCGAGCGCCACGTTGTTCGCCGCTATCCGCACAAGCGGGTCAAATACGTACGCAACAAGTTCCGGTTGACTGCGATCGATCAGTTTATCCGCGGCTTAGGTCTATCTTTTGAGCGGCACCGTTCAGAAGGCCTCAATGCTCTCTACCATTTCCGCTTTGTTGGCAGCGAGACAGCCGACGTCAGCGTGGAAATTCGCAACAAGACCCTCAAATTCGAACGGGGGTTGCACGGCAACCCTGATCTCATCGTGACGGCGGATTCAGAAACCTGGCTCCGCTTTTTGCGCAAAGAGACAAGCATGCCCTGGGCACTATTGCGACGCAGAATACGGCTCAAGGGATCGCCGCGGCTGCTGCTCGCTTTTGGGCGTTGCTTTGTTGCCTGAGCCGCTGAGGATTTTCCAACAGGGGAGTTGTTTTCATGGACACCGTATCGACTGTTCCAAACAGCCGGTTGAAAATGCGCTACGGTCCGTGGGCTGTAGTGACGGGCGCGTCTGATGGTATTGGCAAAGCGTTCGCGGATGAATTGGCTCGGCAAGGTTTCAGCCTTATCCTGATTGCGCGGCGTCGCGATGTTCTAGAGTGCCTTGCTGAAAAGTATCGGGCAAACTACGGGATCATGTGTGAAGTTCTTGCCTGTGACTTGGCGCGGCCTGAGGCGATGTCACAAATAGAAGCCGCCACGAAAGGCCGGGATGCCGGTCTCCTAGTTGCGGCTGCCGGCTTTGGAAGTTCAGGAGAGTTTCTTTCCAACAGCGTTGATGACGAGCTGTTGATGGTTGATGTGAATTGCCGAGCGGTGACGGCACTCGCCCACACATTCGGACAACGTTTTACCAACCGTGGACAAGGCGGTATAGTCCTGTTGAGCTCGCTGTTGGCGTTTCAAGGCGTGCCGGGCGCAGCGAACTACGCAGCCACTAAAGCCTACATCCAATCTTTGGGGGAAGGCTTGGGCCGCGAGATGGCGCCGAAAGGCGTTGACGTTCTCTCGGTTGCGCCTGGTCCAATTGACAGCGGCTTTGCCCGCCGTGCAAACCTGACCTACAACATGAGCCAAGGTCCGATGGTCGTTGCGCAACAGGCGCTCAAGGCGCTTGGGAAAAAGGGGACCATCAGGCCCGGGTATCTCGCAAAGGTCCTTGAAGGGTCACTCTCCATGCTGCCGCGCCGCGGACGGGTACGCATGATGCAGCAAGTGATGGGCGGCATGGCGAACGCCAAAAAATAGGGCCCGTTGGCCAATTAGGAATTCAGTCCAATTGCACTTTTGGGAGACTAGCGACGTCCGCTCCGGGTCAGAATCGACGGGCGACGACAACTCGACGGAAGAAGCGATCCGAAACCTGTCGCAAGATCAGCCGTTTGGGTATGGGCGGCGATGCTGCTCGGTCTCTCAGCCAAGTAAGTAGTGTCAGCCCGACGCGATACCTCAACAAGCAGACGTGGTCGGCGGCTGGTTCCTCGTAGCTGTTTGCATACAGGTCGAGGTCGGCTTCTGTATAATTTTGCCGATTGAGCCGACTCATCTTTTTGCATGCGGCGTGTGCATCATCCGACCACGCGCAAAAAAGGAACATGTCCACACCGCGGTCGGTGAATCTCAAGCCGCGGAAGTGATTGAAATTTTTCGGCTGAAATACATTCAGCTGCGGACACAATTTCAAGGCGGACGGTCCTGCAGCCCTGGGCCATGAGTGGACATTGAAATTCACGCCGAAATCGGCTCGGGCTGACCGAACCTTTTTCGGCGCTACACGATGATTTATTCGCAAGTCCAAACATAGCCGATCGGCGTCGACAACCAACACGGCCCGACACCGTACGCGTACCATACGCCATGCCAGCGACGTCGAACGTGTCCATACCAAATGCCACCATGGTATCGCCGACCGACAACCAGTCGCCGATTGGCGCTGACGTTTTTATTGACGTGTATGCTTTTATTAACGTGGATGTTTTTGTTTACCTGCACGTTGCGATGTACGCCGCCAGCTCTTGCGTGCGGGCGTGCGACAGCCAATGTCGGAAACAGGAGGGCCGCGGTCACTGCCGCAACCATAGAAAGTTTTTTGATCATGTACTGCACTCCTTTAGCCAAACCGCCCGTTGGCCGCGGATTGGGGAGACTAGAGGGGCCCAGTGCGCAAAGTTATTAAGCGCTGAACGCGCGCAATGCCTTTGCACACGATTACGGGCACCTCTCAAAACGGGGGTGCAATCGAGGCGCCCGTCATTTCCTCAGCCGAGACTTGCAGTGGACCGAGGAACTAGCAGGATACGCCGTAAATTAAAAAAGTTCGAGACATTTAGTTGCCCAGCCCGAAGGTCGGCGTCCCTTTTGCATTTAGGTGCAACGCATCAAAGTGTGTGTTGCAAGAGCTCTTAGCTCCGGGACGCAAGGCAGAAGAATTAGAGACTGAGAGGTCGCGAATACGCCAGCAGCCCGCGTTGTCAAGTCAATCTTACCAAGCAGCTCCCTGACCTTGGCCAAGTATTCTGGGCCGAGCCATTGGGCGAAATCGGCGATAATGGATTTCAAGCGCTCTTCGTAACGTAGCCATGCGCTGGCGACAGCGTCGCCCTGAGCGAACATCGCACCTGGCTCATACTTAGAAGCGCATGGTCATTCCAATGACCGGCCCTTGCTGCAGGACATCGTATTCGTATTTCGTGTTCCCTGAGCCTTGCGAGTAGTCGACGGATAAGGCTCGATAGCCGAGGTAGGCGTCTATGACGTAGTCGTCTGAGACGCAAAGCTGCCAATAGGACGTGGCAACCACCTGCCACGTAAAATCGCTTCCAGCGCCGAAGCCTCCGATGTCGCCGCGCACGACGAACTCGTGCCCGGGAGCAAGCTGGTAGCGCACGCGCGCGCCGACAAACGGATCGACCCAGTCAACCGAACCCGATCTATCAAACGATCGAACGCCGGATATGGGCAGAATGCCAAGTCCCCCATTGACATCGACATCAGAGGATACTTCCGTTTCTTGGTGCCAATAGCGCCCACCGGCCAGAACAGCGAGACCCGTGGCTCCTGTTGTTCCAGGCGGTCCACTAGCCCAGAGTTCGTAAGCCGCTCCCAACTCAATGGTCGCTTGTTCATAGTCCGTTTTGACGTTGCCGGTCAAAGTCGCAATGCCCAATTTGCCCGACTTCGCGAAGTCTCCAGATCCGGCCAGCTTCGAATAGACGATGTCGTTGAACAGGGTAAGACGACCGTTACGCGCCTCGGCATAGCTCATCCACGCCGGTAGACCAGACCAGTCTAAGGCGCTGATGACTTGATCGGGGGCGATGTCGACTACTAAAGCCCGTCCCTTGATCGTCGTGTTCCCCGACAGCCACGGCAGCCACCCGTAGGTTGTAAAAGAGAAGGACCATGGATTTTGCGCCGCCATTGGCTCGACCAGTTGCGGCTTGTCTCCGCCGCCAAGGTCGGCACTTGCCGCGGGACCAACTGGTGCTAGCAGGGCGAGAGCCAGTACCGAGCCGACCAAAAGGGATGGTCTGAAAGTGTTGTGCATGGCATCGACTCCAATTGAGTGCGACCTCTGGAATCGCAGCGGCCTTAGCAATTTTGCGGCCCGAAACGGACCAATTCGGGTTTTTAGTAGAAATACAGATCTGGAGCGACTTCAACAAATCATGGACAACACTACCAGAACCTTGCCACGCTTAGTTGTTGCCACAGCGGCACAGCCACCTGCAATTCATGCGCCTGAGCTCGATCTCACGACGGATTGAGGGGGCTGAAATTGCCGATTGGTATTGCGAGTTCGATAGGGTGGATACCCAATGTTCTGATATCGTGGCCTACGGAGTGTTAATTCGTGCGCCAAGGCGCACGGGTTGCCGAAGCCAGGGTAGTTCCTCTGCAACAGCGTCGGGAACTGTAATGTGCGGCAGCACTTTCACTGTCGTGCCGACAGTCGCCAGAGAAGCCAAGTGCACGACGTGCTCATTGAGCATTCTGAAGCATCCCGAGGATGCCGCGAGTCCGATGGTTTTGGCGTCATTCGTTCCGTGAATTCTATAGAGGGAATTTCCGAGGAAAAGCGCCGTCGCGCCTAGCGGATTGCGCAGTCCACCCAGCATCTTCTTGGGAAGCCGCGGATCCCGCTGGAGCATTTCCTGCGGAGGATACCAATCGGGCCACTCTGCAATTCGACTGATCGACTCTGTGCCCGTCCACGTGAACCCCTCTCGGCCTACGGAAATCGGATATTCGTAGGCCTCCCTGGTGGTCAACGTGAAGTAGAGCTTTCGGCGCTCGGTATCGATTAAAATCGTGCCCGGCGTTTCTGTGTTGGCAAAGGTGACTCGTGCAGGTTCCAATGGTTCGATTACGGGGCGCGGTCCACCGTCCATAAGCGGCGGGAAGGCGTCTTGATCGGATTGGTCGGAATAATAGCTTGGCGTCTGTGCGGGTGGTTCAGGCTTGGAATCCTGCCAACCCTCTCCGTAGTCTTTCCAGCCACCCCAAAGACCGAGAGTCTGTGCATTGCAGCTGCCCGCAAACAGCATCGTAATGCCAAATGCAGCTGCCAACAGGCTCGAGGCGCTCGGTTGTCGTCGATGCCATTTGTTGGGCATTGGCTCCTCCACATAGAGCCGCGCATACGCGTTAGGTTCCGGAAGTGAAACGATCAAGCCGGCCAACATCTCTGATATAAAGTCCATGGGGCGCGTGCGGCGCGACGACGCCTTTGCGCTCCAGTTCCAGAAGCGCATCGCTGAGCTCATTGACATCCATTTTGAGGTATTCGGCGACGACCCCACTCGTTAGCGACTCGTCTATGACTTCGGGATCCCGGCCATCCGCCGCATTGAGCCGCGACACCACTGATAAGAAGGCCGCAACGCGCTCGAGCGGACGATCGGCGGTCGATGCGACTATCGAGGCGCGAAGATGGGCGAACTCGCGTTCGACGGCCTCGGCCTGTCGTTGATCGGTTGATGGAGAACGCTTAGTGAGCAAAGGCAACGCGCTTCGCGACCAAAAACTCACGGAACTGTCCGCCAACGCAACAGCGTTGTGAATGTGATGGTCAAGATAGCCTAACCCGAAAACCGCAGTGGGGTTGAGTTCCTCTATCCATTCGAGCGGGGCATTTGGAGGAGTCCAGGAGATGCCGATAGTCCCGCGCTCGACGCGGTAGACGCACTCCTTTGGCTCGCCGCAACTGAACAACTTTTCGCCACTCAGTAAGTGTTTGACGAAAAAAGCCGACGTTAACTCTGGCTGCTGAGCGGTCCGAGATTTTGGCTCGCGTTTCCGCCGCCGTATCTCGGCGCTATAGGCTCGGTCCCACGCAAGAGTTTCAAACATGACGCCTACAACCGCATTAAAACCTAACGCTACAAAATAGCACCTTTACCAAAAATAGCACTCAGTTTATTATATTTATATTGACAGGCGTTAGTTTGTCGATTTTCGACGCCGAAGTCTTTTGGTGGTTCGCTAGGGTGCGAATCTCCACCGAATTAAACGCTAATCCGCTGGTCGATATTCACCGCTAAAGCATTCACGCGAGGGAGTACTTGTGATGACGATACATTCGCTTGTCCGCAAATGCTTGCTGCCTCTCACGCTCGCCTCTGCCCTCGTCGTTCCGGTAACCGTGGGGGCAGGGCAGGCCGTCAATACCGATATAGGCACTCTCGACAAGGCGGCGGTTGACAAGCTCTTCCCCGCGAAGCGGCCGTATTCTCCCTATGCCGGCCGCAACTTTCCCACGCGGCCTTTCTTCGGCGACACTCATCTCCATACCTCGTTCTCGATGGACGCCGGCGCCTTTGGCGCAAAGCTCGGTCCGCGCGACGCCTACCGTTTCGCCAAGGGCGAGGAGGTCACGGCCTCGTCCGGACAGCCCGCGAAACTTTCGCGTCCGCTCGACTTCCTGGTCGTCACCGACCACTCCGATAATATGGGCTTCTTTCCTGATTTAATGAAAGGCAAGCCGGAGCTTCTCGCCGATCCGCTTGGTCGCAAATGGTATGAAATGATCCAGGCCGGCCAAGGCGCCGCCGCCGCCCTCGATATTGTAACAGCGTTCGGCGCCGGTAAGTTCAAAGGGCCGATCCTCTACGATCCGAAATCCGATGCCTACCGCTCGGCCTGGCACGAGACGATCGATGCTGCCGAAGACGCGAACGAACCGGCCCGCTTTACGGCCTTCATCGGCTATGAGTGGACATCGAATACTGGCGGCAACAACTTGCATCGCAACGTCATCTTCCGCGACAACGGCGATTTGGCACG
>JAYUCQ010000218.1:0-4783 GCA_043740265.1 Hyphomicrobium sp. | reverse complement strand
GCGAGAGTTTCGCTTTTGCCAGCCTGCTTTGCCGCGTCCAGCATTTTGTCTTTGCCGGCATGGCAACCGTGGCCATCTGACTTCACCGTCTCGAGATTCACAATTGTGCTGACTGGCGTGCTCGCTGGCGTATCAACGGGCGGCGAGCCAATCCGCAAAGCAGTAATATTGGACTGAGCCGGTTGCGAGCGGACGGGCGCCACGATCGCTTCACTATTGAGAGGTGTTTCACCAGCAGCATAGTAGACCACCTCGGAGGTCGAGGCGATTGCGTCACTTGCTTTGTGGTCCAACGCTGTCATTCCGTGTGCCCCAACGCCCCCGCGCCTATACCGTTTCGTACACGACTTCGAGAGACGGCTTTTGCACAACCGTTCCGCCGCACATATCTTCGAAGCTTGCAGGCTGCAGAACGACGCCGCGACCGACCACTTCGCCCTTGAAGAGACCGAGCAGGCCATCTTGCGTCAAAGGCGTTGGCCGCACCGGCGGCGCCTCGGCGACATTCTTCGAGAGCTCCGCGAACAGCGGGCCCCATTCGCTTTCGTGCGTACCGATGATCTGGTAATTCGCGCTTTTGCGGCGGATGTCTTCGTTCGCTGGAATAGCAGCCAGCACCGGAATCCCAGCTGCCGCCGCGAATGCTGCCGCTTCGCCAGTGCCGTCATCCTTATTGATCACCATGCCGGCGACGCCGACGTTGCCGCCGAGTTTGCGGAAGTATTCGACTGCCGAGCAGACGTTGTTGGCGACGTAAAGGGACTGCAAATCGTTGGAACCAACAACGATCACTTTCTGGCACATATCGCGCGCGATCGGCAAACCGAAGCCGCCGCAGACAACGTCGCCAAGGAAATCGAGCAAGACATAGTCGAAGCCCCACTCATGGAAGCCAAGCTTCTCGAGCAGTTCGAAGCCGTGAATGATGCCGCGTCCGCCGCAGCCGCGGCCAACTTCCGGTCCGCCAAGTTCCATAGCGAAGACGCCATCGCGCTTAAAGCAGACGTCGGAGATTTTCACCTCTTCGCCGGCAAGCTTTTTCTTAGCAGACGTCTCGATGATGGTTGGTGTGGCGCGGCCGCCGAACAAAAGCGATGTCGTATCGCTCTTGGGATCGCAGCCGATGAGCAGCACGCGCTTGCCCTGCTCCGCCATCATGTAAGAGAGATTGGCCAGAGCAAAACTTTTGCCGCTGCCGCCTTTGCCGTAAATGGCAATGACCTGCGTTTCTTTCTTCTGCGAACCAATTTCCGGAACCGCGTCGGGCTCAATCGAAGCCTCGGCGCGAAGGAAATCCGCCATCGACGGCTGCTTGGCTTTTGAAGCCCCCTGCGCCGAAGTCAGTGTTGCACCACACGCACTCATTGGTAGCCCCGCCAATCTAGGATCATTTTTAGGCACGAAATATCTTCAAAGGCCGTTTGATACGCCGACGCCGCAAGGTTTGCCTCACTGCGATGCGTGATCAGTCCGTCGAGTGAAAGCTTGCCGCTTTCGACTAGTGTCCGCACGGCATCGAAGTCCGCCGGCCGCCACTCGGCAGCAACGCGGAAGCGGGCTTCGCGCATGAACGC
The DNA here is from genome assembly GCA_043740265.1 of Hyphomicrobium sp. Classification (GTDB taxonomy): domain Bacteria; phylum Pseudomonadota; class Alphaproteobacteria; order Rhizobiales; family Hyphomicrobiaceae; genus Hyphomicrobium_B. Next base: position 3,209 of record JAYUCQ010000218.1, on the reverse strand, counting down.
GGGCGGGAACGAAAACGACAGCTGGTCAGAATAAAAACCGGCGAGAACAATTTCCCCGCCGGGTGCAAGTCGTGGGACAAGCGAATCGAGAATTTTTGCGTCGCCGCTGACATCGCAGATGCAGCGATAGTCGCGACGCGTATCTGTTGCCGGATCGATAACCGCGTAGCCTTCCGCGCCGGTCGCCCGCACCGGGTTCTTTTCCCACACAACCGGGGGCTGATCGCCCTTGAGAACCGCAATGCGCGCCAGTAAACGGCCAAGCGTGCCATGACCGATAATCAGATCGGGCTGCATCGCGCCGGGAGCGGATGAAACGTGGTAAGCCGTTGCCGCGAGAGCGAACAACACGCCCATCTCGCCAATGTCTTCGTCGAAAGAGCGCGCCCGGTCGGCTGAAACAACCAACCGCGACGCCGAGCCACCAAAAAGGCCGCGAACGTCTCCGAAGCATTTGGCACCGGGCACAAACACCCGGTCGCCAACGCGGCGGCTTGCGTTTGTTCCGGCTTCGGAAACGCGGCCGACGGATTCATACCCCGGAACGAGCGGATAACCCATGCCCGGGAAAGCCGGCATGAGACCTGACCACAACAGCCGCTCAGTGCCGGTGCTGATGCCGCTCCATTCAACGTCAACGACAACATCGTCATCGCCGGGCTCCGGCAACGACATCCCCCTCAGCACGAGACGCCGAGGTTCCTCGAGGACGACAGCGACAGTATCTCTTCGCGGGCTCGTCATTGCACTCATTTCAGGTTTCACAAGGCAGCGGGCCTGCCACACATCGTCACATTAACTTGACGTTTAATGATGTCAAGCTGCCTTTACATTTATTCTGTCAGCTCGTTGCAATTACCAGGCTGGATTGCAACGGCATCCTCGTTTTGATGGCGCGCGCTTTGCTGAAACCGGCGGCCGTCATCATGCCCATGATCTCGGCTGCGGTGCGCGGGCGGCCGGTGCCCATGGCCATGAGATAGAAGCCAAAATAGGCGTCGCCCACGGGTTCAGCGCCGCGCGTTTCCGACATCGGCTCGGCAACGAGAAGCGTGCCACCCGCCGGCAGCGCCTCACGGATCGTCGAAAACAATTTCATCACAACTGAATCGTTATGGTCGTGGACAATGCGAACCAGCGAGATCAAATCAGCGCCAGCAGGCAGGGCATCAGCGCGAAAATTGCCACCAAAAACGGAGGTCCGGCTGGCGTAGCCTTCGGTTGCGAGCCGTTGATTGGCTCGCGCGGCCACCGCCGGCAAATCGAACAACATGAGCGCCAGATCAGGTGCGCGCTTGGCGACCGCCGAAAGAAAGGCTCCGTCACCGCCCCCGACGTCCATCAGGCAGCGATGCCGGGCAACTGGATAGGCGTCCAGAATTTCGCTGGCAACTAAGGCCTGTGACGCCGACATGAGCTGGGTGTATCCGGCTATATCTTGGTCGTTCAGAGAGCCGGGGACGTCGTCGGTTGCATAAGGCCAATAGCTTGATAGACCGCTTGCGGCACCGTCTCCTCGCAACAAGGCCACGGGATCGCGAAGATCATCATAAAACATGCGATGATGTTCGATCATTTTAGCAATACCCGGATTGGCGGCCATGGCCGCGCCTAGCATGCCCAAGCCAAATCTGTTTTCGCCGCGATTTTCGAGCAACCGCAGCGACACCGCTGCCAGCAGCAACCGGTGCGTCCGGTCAACAGGCAGGCCAGCGTGCTGAGCGATCGCCCGAAGGTCTTGCGGACCCTGCCGCAGGAGATCGAGAATTCCGAGCGAAACGCAGGCATAGAGAATTTGCGAGTAGACAAATCCGGCACACAAATCGAATGCCGCGCGCGCTTCACGATGCGCAAAACGTCTGACAAATGGCGTTTTTGCTGCCCATTTGTGAAATGCGGGATTGCCGAGAAGCCGGTCACGGAACGCCAACGTCTTGTCAGTGAGCGATTGCATGGCCGAGCCTATGCCGCTTAAGCTGCGTGCCGTCCGGCACCCTTGGGGAAGAAGCGCTTTGATTCCGCAAGAATGACGCCGCGCAAGTCCGATGATCCTGGGCAATTGGGTATCGACTCGACGGCTCCAACAAGCAACGTTTTGAGGCGATCAACCGCGCCCTCGACGCCAAGCTCGCGCAAGGCGTTGGGCCGGTCGTGAATGACATCTTGGCGGCACGGCTTGCCGGTCAAGGCAGGATCGGCGATCATGTCTTGAATGTCGTCGGCGACCTGGAAGGCTTCGCCAATCCGCTCTCCCAGAAGCCGCCAAGCGTCGGGTTGGACACCTGCCGCCTGTGCGCCAGCCATTGTTGCGGCGGCGAAGAGTGACCCGGTTTTGGCGCGATGATAATCAGATACGGAAATGTTGCTTTCGCATTCCCAGGCCTGCCCGGCAACAATGCCATAAGGCGTTCCCGACGCGCGTGCCAAAATCGAGACCAGACCGGCAAAGCGCGCGGGCGCAATCAACGTTGTGCGCGCCAAGGTCTCGAAGGCCAAAACGATCAAGCCGTCACCAACGAGAACAGCTAGCGGCTCACCGAAGGCTTTATGAACCGTGGCCTTGCCGCGCCGCCGGTCTGCATTGTCAAAACACGGAAGGTCATCGTGCACGAGCGACGCACAATGCATAAATTCAATTGCCGACGCGGCCGCTTCTGTGATCTGCGGTTGGTCATCCCCACAGGCGCGTGCGACTGCCAAACAAAGCCGCGGACGAATGCGGGCACCGCCTGGAAAGACGGCGTACCGTATCGCCGCGGCAAGTTTGGGAGGACTATTTTGGGACTCCACACGTTCGAGAGCCATTTCCAGGGCCGCCTCAATTCGCGTTGTTGCGTCCATGGAGACCCCCTTGCGCGTGGAAATGTCAGTTTATATAGTCGATTTGAAGTGTCAAGCTATCTAGACAGTAAAAATCAACTCGCGCCATGTCTTTGTTTTGCAAGTTTCTAAGCGGTGCCGGCACGCCGAAAAACACTGGTTCACCCGCAGTATCCGGTCCCTTTTTTGCGTCCCACACCACAGAGTTTCAGATCAATGCCCGTCGAAGGACCTGACTTTGCAGTGGCCGTGGCGAAAAACGGTTACGCTTGGTGGTACGTCGATGCCTTGAGCGACGACGGCCAGCATGGCCTGACGATGATCGCTTTTATCGGCAGCGTGTTCTCGCCCTATTACGCCCTTGCGCGGCGCCGCGGCCAGGGTGACCC
>JAYUCQ010000217.1:0-1942 GCA_043740265.1 Hyphomicrobium sp. | reverse complement strand
TCTTTTTCAGAACGTTCTGAAGGGCAACCAGTTCTGATTGCAAATCGCGGCGGATGAGAGGGTCAAGCGCCGAAAACGGCTCATCAAGGAGCCAGATTTGTGGTTTGACTGCCAGGCTGCGGGCGATGCCGACACGTTGCTGCTGTCCGCCTGAGAGTTCGCGCGGATAGAATTTTTCGCGTCCCTTCAGTCCAACAAGCTCGATCATCTCGCGGGCGCGTTCGTCGCAAAGCTTAGTGTTGGTGCCTTGAATGGATAGCGGGAAGGCGACGTTTTCCAAAACCGTCAGGTGCGGTAGCAGCGCAAAATGCTGGAAGACCATTCCCATCTTATGACGGCGGATGTCGATCAGCTCATCAACGCTCGCCCTCATGAGGTCCTTGCCGTCGACCTCGACGCAGCCGGCGGTCGGCTCCACGAGCCGCGACACACAGCGCAAAAGCGTAGATTTGCCTGAGCCTGACAAGCCCATGATGACGAAAATCTCGCCCTCGCGGACTTCGATAGACGCATCGCGGACGGCGCCGATGAGTTTAGCCGCTGCCAGATCTTCGGATGTTGCAGTGTTATTCCGCGCCGCAAGAAATTCAGCGGCTTGAGGACCGAACACTTTCCAGACCTTGCTACATCTGAGCTTGACGGGGCGGTTGTCGATCTGCACCGCGTCCTGCACATCGGTCATGGACACTCCAAAATGCGGCGGCAACACTTGGTTCATTGAGGCGACTCCGGCCGCAGGCCAGGAAGTTTCGCGCATTTCGCATTTGGTGCCAAGCCCGGCTGCAGAAACAGCAGCCGGGCTACAGCGGTGTTTCCTATTCTGCCCACTTGCTCCAGATGTCTTTGTGCTTCTCGACCCAAGCGGTTGCTACGTCATCGATCGACTTTCCACCCAGATCGACTTCGCCGCTCATGGCATTGATTTCGTCAGTGCCGATTGAATAATTCTTCGCAACGGCGTAGGCGACGGGCCACTTTTCTTTCATGCCTGCCCAGGAATACTTCCAGATTTCGCCATGCGGCTTACCGCAGTCATATTTTTTGTCGCTATAGCATGTTGGATAAAAGTCTGGGAACTGGACCCACTCGCCTTTGTATTTTGACGGTGCCCAGTGCGGCGAATAAATCCACATGAGGATCGGAGCTTTGCGCTGATACGCGGAATCGAGTTCGGCCCACATCGCGCCATCGGTTCCGGCGTGCACGACAGTAATTGGCAGTTTCAGCGCTTTGGCGCGCTCGTCGTCAAAACCTTCCCACGTGACAGGTCCGCCGAGGTAACGGCCATTCGGCGCGGTTTCAGGTGTTGCGAAAGCTGCAGCGCATTTGGGGTCGAGCAGTGCGTGCCAATCGGGAAGGCCCGGGCACTTCTCTTTCATGTAGAGCGGATACCACCACTCCTCTTTCGCCTTCGGACCAAGCTTGCCGAGGTTCTCGGTTTTGCCCGTGGCGTCGGAAGCCGTCATGGCTTCTCTGGCGGTCGTATCCCAAAACTCCATGCCAACGGAAAGGTCTCCGGTCGTTAGCCCGGTCGTCAAACTTGAGAGATAGTCACCCGTTGGATATTCGACGTTGTAGCCGAGCTTCTTGAGAATGGCGCCGTAGATCTTGGCGTTGATGTTGACGCTGGTCCAATCGAACAGCGCAACTTTAATCGGGTCGTTGGATTCGGGTGCCTTTGCAAATGCCGGTCCTGTGCCGATGGTGGCAAAGGCGGCCATCGCTGTTAGAAGCGGAAGTGTCTTCAAGAATGTACGTTGCATTGCCGGTACTCCTTCAGACTGTTTAGGGATGGAATGTGCAATGGCCCTGTAGAACATTGCGTTTTCTGCTGTGGTGACCCTCACGAAAAAATGTTGCCCATGGTGAAAGTAGACTGGTTTTTGATCGGCGTCAAAACCGGTGAATTGTTGGGCAGTGACCCTGCTTTTAAGGCAACTTA
>JAYUCQ010000216.1:0-1945 GCA_043740265.1 Hyphomicrobium sp. | reverse complement strand
CTGGCCGGTTATTTGTCCGGCGGTGAACAGCAAATGCTCGCTATCAGTCGAGCCATCATGTCGCGACCGAAATTGATCTTGCTCGATGAGCCGTCGCTCGGCCTCGCGCCGCTGTTGGTGAAAGAGATTTTTGCCATCATTAAGAAGATTAATCTAGAGGAGAAGACGACGATCCTGTTGGTGGAGCAGAATGCTCATCTCGCTTTGTCGATCGCCGATTACTGCTACATTATGGAGAACGGTCGTATCGTGTTGGATGGCGATGCCGACAAGCTTAGGAACAACGAAGATGTGAAGCGCTTTTATCTGGGCGCGGGCGTTGAGGGCGAGAAGAAGACCTACAAGAACCTGAAATTTTATAAGCGGCGTAAGAGATGGCTTTCGTGAATCCATGACAAAACCCCTTCGAAACAGCCGCATTTACGACCTCTCGATGGAAACCCAAAGCGCCGCAACCCGCGCGTCATTCCTGAGTGGTCGCTTGGCGGAAACGGTTCGCCTTGCATACGCTCACGCGCCCCGTGCGAGAATGCAGCTTGATTCTGCCGGTGTAAAACCCGTGGATATACGTAGCCCGAATGACTTGCTGCGCTTGCCGATTATTCGAAAAGACAGTTTATCGGCTATCCAAGCTGAGAACCTTCCGTTCGGGGGACTGAACGCGACGACAGTTGAAAAACTCGCGCGGATATTCATGTCGCCGGGAAATATTTATGACCCGCAAGGCGATACGCCAGATTTTTGGCGTTTCGCACCGGCACTCGCCGCTGCGGGATTTCGCGCCGGCGACTTGGTGCAAAACACGTTTTCCTATCACATGACGCCGGCCGGTTTCATGTTTGATAGCGCATTACGACACTTAGGATGCGTGGTCATTCCGGCGGGTGTCGGGCAAACGGAATTGCAGGTGCGCATGGCTGCCGACCTAGGCGTGACGGGCTACACCGGCACGCCCAGTTTTCTTCACGTCTTGCTGAGCAAGGCGCGTGAACTGAACAAGCCGCTGAAAATTGAAGTGGCGTTTGTCACCGGTGAAATGTTGCCGCCGAGTTTGCGAACCGAATTGGAGACCGAGTTCGGTGTGCGCGTATTGCAAGGGTATGGCACAGCGGACCTGGGACTGATCGCCTACGAGTGCCCGGAAAAAGATGGCCTGCATTTGCATCCCGAATGTATTGTCGAGTTGATTGATATCGAAACCGGACAACCGGCGGAGCCGGATCAACCGGGCGAAATCGTTGCGACCCTATTTGATCAAGCTTATCCGCTTATTCGCTTTGCAACGGGTGACATCAGTAGTTGGAAAGCGGCGGCGACATGTTCCTGCGGGCGCACTGCGCCGAAGCTGAGCGGCCTACTTGGCCGGGTCGGCGATGCGGTGAAAGTGAGAGGCATGTTCATTCGCGGTAGCCAGATCGACGGCGTGATGAAAGCCTTCCCGGAAGTGGCGCACTATCAAGCCGTCGTGACTCGCGAACAACATCTGGATCAGTTGCGTTACGTAATCGAACTGGCGGACATGGCATCGAAAGAAGGCTTGGCCGAACGTTTGGTTGAAGCCTTGAAAGGTCAAGTTAAGGTACACGGCGAAGTGGAGATCGCCGCCACGGGCACGATTGCACAAGGCGCAAAGAAGATCGACGACCGCAGGGTGTGGAAGTAGGCATGGCGCAACTCGAAGTTAAAGACATCACCTTGCGATTCGGCGGCGTCACCGCCGTCAAAGGTGTCGGCTTTAATGTCGAGCAGGGTACGATCCACGCCATCATCGGCCCAAACGGCGCTGGCAAAACCAGCATGCTGAATTGCATCAGCGGTGTGTACCATCCCCAGGAAGGACGCATCGTGCTCGACGGGCAGGACATCACAACATTGTCAGCCTACGCGCGCACCGGCTTGGGCTTGGCGCGGACGTTTCAGAACATCGCGCTGTTCAAAGGTATGA
>JAYUCQ010000215.1:0-4827 GCA_043740265.1 Hyphomicrobium sp. | reverse complement strand
AAGGTCTCGGTGGCTTCACCGGCATACTGGCCGGCAACCATATTCCGCACATCGCGCAGGGCGATACCGGACTTCAAAGAATCCGATTGAACGTCAGCGGGAAATTGCGACAGCGCCCGCGATGACGCAAATTTCGCAATCATCGGCGACCCTGCTGCAAACACGAACACCATTGCCAGCAGGATGAGTGAGGCCGCAAACAATCCGTGATATGCGGGCAGTGAATGCAGCCTGGAGGTTCCCAAGGTTGCTATTGCCATCGACTTACGCGCAGAGAAAAAATAGGCGGCCACGGTCATCATCGCCAGAATTGTGAAATAAATGACCGTCATTGTTAGGTCCTGGTTATCGTCCAGAGAGTAAAGAGAGCCGATGCCACGCGGGCTTCGGCTCTCCTTTAACAGAGCCCTTACTTCAGGTCATCGCCCTTGATGGTGGCCATGGCCAGCGCACCCTTACGCGAGGCTTCAATTGCGGCTTTAGGCAAAGCGACGAGGCCCTTCTTGGCTAAGTAGCCATCTTCGCCAATCGCCTTGTCGGAGACGTATTCCGCAACGAACTTGTCGAGGCCGGCGATGACACCAACGTGCTGCTTCTTGACGTAGATGAAGAGATCACGGGCACCTTTGTACTTGCCAGCCGAAATGTTTTCGTAGGTCGGCGCAATACCTTCCACCGAGATGCCCGCAAGCTTCGAGGTATTTTCTTCGAGGAACGAGTAGCCAAAGATGCCGAACGCGTCTTTGTTGGCAACCAGCTTTTCAACGATGACGTTGTCGTTTTCGCCCGCTTCAACGTAGGCGCCATCCTTGCGGATGGATTTCCATACGGCCTCAAAGTCCTTGGTCTTCTTTTCCTCGTCGGCCTTCTTCATAGCTTTCAAGCTATCGAATTCTTCGGCGCCCTTTTCCATAAACAGTTCGTGGAAGCTGTCCCGTGTGCCGGATGTCGGCGGCGGTCCGAGAACTTCAATTTTCACGTCGGGAAGCGATGGATCGATTTCCGACCACTTTTTGTAGGGGTTGGCGATCAGATTGCCGTCCTTGTCCGGAACCTTTTCGCCGAGCGCCTGAAATATCTGTTTGCGGGTCATGACAACGGGCTTCGCGCCTTTGGCCTGTGCAACCGTCAAACCGTCGATGCCAACTTTGACTTCGACGATGTCGGTAACACCGTTCTTGGCGCAGAGTTCAAACTCGGATTTCTTGATGCGGCGCGAAGCGTTGGTGGCGTCGGCCTTGTCTTCGCCAACGCCTTCACAGAAAATCTTCATGCCGCCACCGGTTCCGGTCGATTCAACGATCGGCGTTTTGCCGCCGGCCTTGCCGAACTGCTCGGCGACCGCAGTGGTGAAAGGATATACAGTCGAAGATCCAACAATGCGGATCTGATCGCGGGCCATCGCGGCGGCGCTAAAAGCTGCCAGCGATACGGCGGCGAGTGCCACGGTGTTGGCCGTCTTGAGAATGGACACGAAACGTCTCCCTCATTCGGTTACTGGCCGGACCATTTTGTCAGCTCGGGCGGTCCAGGCCACGGCGCGGTGTGCGCTAGCAACCGTCTAAAGGCCGCGTGCAAAACAATTGTGACAGAATAACTTATTGATATTATTTGCTTTTATGTCTGACGCCGTATTGGGAATGAAACCCGGAAGGTGCTACCCTGGCCCACAGTTGAATCAACCTGCAAGTCCGCCTGATGACGATTGAGCACATGCTTGACGATCGCCAATCCCAGTCCGGTACCGCCTGCATTGCGGCTTTGGGCGGCGTTCACGCGATAAAAGCGCTCCGTCAAACGCGGCAAATGCTTGGGCGCGATGCCGGGCCCGTCGTCTGCAACAGAAACGCAAATGCGATCAATTCCGGAGACTGACTTAATGACGTCTTCGCGCACCGCAACACGCCCGCCTTGGCGGCCATACTTGATGGCATTCTCGATCAGGTTTTGAAACACCTGGATCAGTTCGTCACGATCTCCCATCACGACCGGCGGCACTGCCGATGAGACCACGTCGATCGCCACCGATCTCTCGTCTGCAATAGGCCCCAATGTCTGAACGACGTGAGCAATGACGTTGCCAAGGTCGACGCTATCGCGCGGCATCACATGGGCTTGCATCTCAATGCGCGACAACGACAGCAGATCGTCGATCAGGCGCGCCATGCGGTCAGCCTGCTGCTGCATGATTTTCAGAAATTTGTCGCGCGCAACGTCGTCGTCCTTGGCGGCACCCTGCAGCGTTTCAACAAAACCCTTGAGTGACGCCAGGGGCGTACGCAATTCGTGGCTGGCGTTGGCGACGAAATCTGCGCGCATGCGCACGAGCCGGTCTTGTTCTGTCAGATCCGTCAAAACAATCAGCAGCGACGGCGCTTGTTCGCTTGTCTGGGTCGTCTCCAATGGTGCGACGGTGCCAACGAGGCTGCGTTCGACGGGCACTTTGAAGTCCAGCCGGCAGGACTGCGGTTGACGCGTTTCCAAAGCCGTTTCAACGGACGTCAAGAGTTCGGGTGCTCGCGTGACCTGCGAAATGTGTTGACCAGATAGCGCGCCTGGAAACAGCTCCAGAAGCGCGCGATTGACCGCGAGCACCATGCCGTTCGAATCCAGCGCGATCGCCGCATCGGGCAAATTGCCAATGATCGACATCCAGACCGGGCGGCGCGATGATACTGCCGCATCCGCCAATGTGCGGCGCAGTTCGATGTTTCCGGCCGATGTCCGGGCGTTCGGCCACACGGCCGACCAAAGAAAAAGAGCGCCAGCACCCCATGCTGCCCCGCGCGCTGAAAGACCGCCCGCGGCCACAAACACCATTGTCATGACCAAGGCCGCGGCCAAAACGACAGCCCGGTCATGGAGCTTTTGAAGTGCGCCGCTCATCGCTTCCCTTAACCGGGACGTTGTCATATTTTCGTCAGCGCGTTTTTCATCGATCATTTCAGGCGGACCCTGCAGACTGCGCCGCCACTATAGGACAAGGCACGCTTGAATGCGGCGCGTCATTCGCCCTCACGCTTCTCAAGCTCATAGGGCTTGGCGAGCCGCCACACATGCTCTGGTATCATGGACTTCATCCGGCGCGGATGCTCGCGGCGCAGATGCAATATGGTTTCGACGGCTTTCATTTCAACGCGGGCCCGGGCGAATTCGAGGCCGCGCGGGCCGACTTTTGGCATCAACCAGCCGACAATCGGCCGCAACCAGTTCGGCATCGTCCGCAACGGCAATCCGCCTGCCGCGAGTTCAACGTTTTTCTTAAAGCCTTTGACCGGGCCCTGGCGTTTGCCCGAACTTCCAGGTTCTTGCGTCACCACTTCATCGCCCAGCAACTGCAACAGCTCCTCACCGCGGGCGTTGCGCACCAGCAGCCATTGCTCGCCCTCGCCGCCCATGTAGCCAACGGTGATGTCAGCGAGAACATTTGTGTAGTCGACGCACGTCCGGCAGGTGAGCGGGAAAAAATCCGCAGGAAGTTTTGACAGCGGCAGCATCAGGAATGGAATTTCTTTCTTGCTGCCGTCGGTAAACCGCAGCTCAACATGATAGTCGGCGCGGAATTCAAGGTAGGTGATGGTGGCAGGATCATGTGACAGCAGCGCGAGGAAGTCGTGAAATTTTTCGGTTGTGGTGTTGTCCGAGCACGGCGTGCCGACGACGTAGATCTTTTCAAAGCCGAGTTCCAGCTCCAAGGACCGCAAGGCGTAGACCTGACAGGGAATACCAATGACGGCGATACGCTTGTGGCCGGCATCCCGTGCCGGCTCCAACAAGGCGAGAAGCGGCGCATAGCCCATGCGCATGCCCCGGCACTTGGCCATATCCTCGGGTTTTGTAACGAGCACGGGCATCGGCCGCCAGGAGTCGTTCGGGTCTGGTGCCATCGTCAACACGGCATCGACGGCACCGGTTTCGAGCAAGCGTTCGCCGATGCGTGATGTAATGCCCGTCCACTGGGCACCCGGCTTCGGCTCCGCGAGGCGCGCCCTGACCATGCGCCGGAACGGTCCGAAATGGGTCTCGTCGGTGCGCGACGGATCACGTGCGCGGCCATGCACTCGGAGTTCTAGAGCTTGATAGTCAGGCTTTATGAACTGACAGGCGCGGCCGCAGCGTTTGGCGTCTGCCGTGCGGGATATGCCGCAATCTGTGCATAGGTCGCGCGGCGCAGCAGGCGCAAATGCGATTGGGTTGCCACCCGGAAGCGCGCCTAAATCTCCGCTCATTTCCACTCCCTGCAAACCGCCCGCATTTTTGACCACGGAGCAGGCGGCAAAGATAGGAGGATTTTTGCGCGCCCCAGTGGCGTCTCGGGTGCCACTAGAATTTTTTGGCGAAATATTCGCCCGCAAATGGCGGCATGACGCGTTGGAAAATCGCCGCCAGATAGGTTGGCACGGTCACGTAATAGCGCCGTCGCGGACGCGGACTTTCAAGGGCGTGGATCAAGCGTTGTGAAACGGCACTTGGCTCCAGCTTGAAGACGGACGCACCACCGGCCTTCATGCCTTCGATGCGCATACGATACATATCACTGTGCGCCGAACCTTGCATATCGATGTTGGCGATGAGGTTCGCCATGGCATTCTCGACAAAGCGCGACCGGATCGGTCCAGGTTCGATCAACGAGACCTTGATGCCTGACCCTTCGAGTTCGAGCCGCATGGAATTTGTCAGGGCTTCAAGAGCGTGCTTCGAGGCGCAGTAAGCGCCGCGATAGGCGACGGCAACAAACCCGAGAATAGACGAGCATTGCACAATCCGGCCGCAACCGTTCTTGCGCATGGCGGGGATGAGGCGGCGCGTCAGGTCATGCGTGCCGAA
>JAYUCQ010000214.1:0-4843 GCA_043740265.1 Hyphomicrobium sp. | reverse complement strand
CAACGATGCCGCCGGAAATCAAGAAGTTCGCTTACGACATGCTGCAGGACCCGTTCCGCGTCGACTTGTCGACCAAGCATGGCGTTGTCGACCGCATTGATCAGAAGGTCATGATCGTGCGTTCGGCTGAAAAGCAGAGCCGCTTGCATACACTTCTGGCGGACCCAGCCTGCGAACGTGCGATCGTGTTCACGCGCACCAAGCGCGGTGCAGACCGCGTTGCTGAACGTCTCGCAATGGCCAGCATCAACGCCGTCGCGTTCCACGGCAACAAGGCCCAGAACGCCCGTCAGCGGGCCTTGAACGACTTTATGGAAGGTCACGTGAAGGTGCTGGTCGCGACCGACATTGCGGCGCGCGGCATCGACGTCAACAACATCACGCATGTCATCAACTTCGACATGCCGCTCGACCCGGAAACGTATGTTCACCGCGTTGGCAGGACCGCGCGCAAGGGCCTCAGCGGTATTGCGATTTCGCTCTGTGATCCGTCGGAACGGGCGGAAATCAAGGCCATCGAAAAGCTGATGAAGCAGACGATTGACGTCATCGGCGATGTCGGCGGCGAACATTTGCCGATGCCGGAGAAGCGTCCGCATCACGCTCACGACGCGCCGCGCCGTGAAGGCGCGCACCGCAAGGGCCCGCCTCGTGGCGAAGGTCGTGGCGGTGATCGCGGGCGCGATGACCGTCCGCACCGCGGCGAAGGCCGAGTCAACATTAGCGAAGATCGCGCGTCGCGCCGGACGTTCGATCGCAGCGACGACACCCGCGCACCGCGCACAGTCGAAGCTGGCGGATTTAATCCCGCCGCCGAACTGCATCGCCCGGATGCGGTTGTGCAGACTGACAACGCTCGCAGCGATGCGCCGCGTTTTGACAAACCACGTCACAGTGGACCGCGCGAAGGCGGTCGCCGTGAAGGCGGGCATCGCGATACAGCCCCACGTCATTCAGACAGCGCGCGTCCAGAACGCGGCCCGTATGAAGCACGTGGTCCGAAACCCCACGCCGAAGGGCGTGAACCACCTCAAGCATCGAAGCGCGTTGGCGATCGTCCACGCAGCGAAAAGGCCCAGCACGAAAGCCCACGCCCGGACAAACCGCGTCACGAAAGCCCGCGTCACAGCAGTCCGCGTGATGACGCTCCGCGCGGTGAAGCGCCACGTCATTCGAGCCGGCCACGTCATGACGGCCCACGCTCCGACGCACCGCGTCAAGATCGCCCGAAGTTCGACGGGCCACGCCCTGAACGCGCTGATCGTCCAGCACGGCCAAACTTCGAAGCCCGCGGCCCTAAACCAGAATGGAAGCGCGACGGCGACGCCACTCGTAAGGATGGGACCCATAAAAGTGGGCCACGTTCTGACAAGCCACGGTTCGACGGACCTCGCACGGATAAGCCACGTCATGAAGGCTCGCGCGCGGACGGACCGCGTTCTGAAAAGCCGCGTCACGAAGGCTCACGGTCTGACGCGCCACGGTCCAGTGGCGCACCGCATCGCGCAGGCGGCAAGCCCGCCAGCGCAGGTGCTCCCGCTGGCGAGCGCAACTGGAGCGGCCAGAAGCCGCCGAAGTTTCTGAAGCAACGCAATCGCACTCCAGCGGCTTAAGGCGACAAGACAGTTCGAATAAAAAAGCCGGGGAGCATGCTCCCCGGCTTTTCTTTTGTTCAGATCATCAGATCTGCCGCTTAAGGCTTGTCAGCTGGCTTGGCGCCATCCTGAGCCGGGGCGTCGCCCTGATCGGGGCCGCCGTCTGGTCCACGTTCTGGTCCGCCGCGATCACCACGATCGCTGTGGTGATGTTTGCCGCCCCAGCCATGATGACCATCGCGGCCTTCAGGACCGCCCCAGCCGCCGCCGAAGGCCCAGCGCTTGCCGCCGTGATGACCGCGGCCGCCTTCGCCTGGCATGATGTCATGCGCTAAGGGACGCAGAACGTCTTTCTGCTCATCCGATAGCGACGCGTAGAACGGCGAGAACCAACCCGAGAAAGCCTTCATGCGTTCGGCGCGCTCCGTCATCGTCTGGGACATTTTTTCAAGACGTGCCGCCATGTCAGGACGCTTGCCTTCGGCGCGATCTTTATCGACCTCGGCGCGCATCTTTTCGCGTTCGGCCTTCTTGGCCTCACGATCCTTGAACGTTGCGCGGACCTGAGCTTCAATCGGCGTCCAGAGCTTTTCCTGATCCGGCGTCAGCTTTAATGCGGTTTTTACCATCGCAAGCTTGCCCTCATCCAGACGAGCGCGCGTTTCCGGCGACATCTGAGTCCAGCCGGCATGTTTGGCGGTGGCCGCGATAGCAACGGTTGCCGGGATAGCGGCGGCCGCAGCCATGGCGATCCAGGCGCCGCGTGAAAAATTCCTCATTCTACGTCTCCTCGAAAAAGAGGCCGCACGGCACGGGGGGCTTGGCCTGGGCCTTCGAGGATAAGAACGCCCGGCTATGCCGTTTCCGTCGCCGGTGTGAGAGGTGCCGGCGAGAACGCTCAGCTCTTGCGCTAAGGCGCTGGACAATCGGTACGATCGGGTTCAATGCCGGGGCCAACGCATGGCCCGTGGGCCACACCGGACAGTTCAAATTGTGGCAAAAAACGGTTTGCGGCGGTCGCAGGTTTGTCGCCTGAGGCAATGGTGGGCTATGACTGTCGGCGAGACTGCGGGCAAGCTCGCTGGTCGCTTGGAATTTGGGAACGGGGCGCTCATGAAACGAACGGCTCTTTGGCGCTGGATGATTGGTGCCGCGCTCGCCGTGTTGGCGGCCGGCGGCGCGTTGGCGCTGACTTCGAATTCGCCGGACTCGCAGAAGGGTTTACAGGCGCCGGGCAAAGCGCTGGACGACGTCTGGCCAAAACCCGTCGGAGAATTTCTTCAAGGCAACTATCTGCAACGCGCCGATGTGGTGCTGACGCGGCGGTCTGGCGATATCGCGTCTGCGATCATACGCTGGGCAACGAACTCTGCCTTTTCACATGCGGCGCTGGTCTATACCGGCGCGAAATTCGATCAGGGGATTTCCGGCACCTTCATCATTGAAGCCGGAACCAGCGGCGTCGACCTCACACAGCTCAGCCACTACGCGGAGAGCAAAAGCACCTACGTCGCGATTAAGCGTTTCAAGAAAGACTGGTTCATAGATAAGCAGCAAGCGCGGGTGCGCGGCGTGCTGCTGGATAAGATCAAGGACACCTACGACTACTGGACGATCTGGCGGATTGTGCGGAACGTATGGTTTGGCGTGCAATCAAAAGTCAGCACGAAAGAAAAAGCCGTCGAAGCCTACCACAAACGCGACTGGGAGCCGCCGAACGAGTACATTTGTTCAGGCCTCGTGCAGATCGGCTTTGTGCAAACGGCGATCGAGGCTATTCAGGGCGGACTCTCGCCCGAAATATTGCGCGATGTCGTATTCTCGAAGGCCGCCGCTAGCCGCCTTCCAGCGCCCGGTGATTGGCAGTATTTGTGTCCCGACGGTAAGCCGACGTGTCCGGATGCGAAGAATACTGCTGTCAACTTTCAAGACGTCTTGAACGACGAGCTCTATGCGATCACGCCGGAAGATTTGGCGCAGACCGAAAAGCTCGAATGGCTATACCTGATCAAGGATGGTCAGGTGCATAAGGTGAGCTCTTACGCCGATGTCTTGAAGCTGGTGCGGTAGACTTGCCTATTTGGCCGGCGAAGCCGCTGCGGGAACTGTCTCGAGTTTCGGTGCCGGTGCATTCATTGCAGGCGTGCTGGCGGCTGGCGTTTCCATCGCCTTCGGCTGAGCCATGGACGGCTCAAACTCTGACTTTTTCATTGCGGATGCTGGCGCGGCCGCAGCTTCAGCCGGTTTGACTGGTGCCGGCGTCTCTGCCGCCTTGGGCGTGACAGCGGGCGGCGTGACCGCAGGACCGGCATCTGACATTGTATCTACGGGTTTCTTCAGCGGCATTTCGGCTGGCTGTGCGAAGACAACGCGATCCTGCTTTTCGACACATCCGGCGATGCAAATGACCAAGTCTTCCTTGGGGCGCAATGCGGTCAGTTCGCGGACGATGCGGGTCGCGCCCGAAAGCCAGACGGTATCGCCCATGCCGTCTTCCGGGATCGTTTCGAGACCTTTGGCTGGCGTTTCCGAAGCACTATCACTGCTTGAGCCAGATGATGTTTCTGTTGCTGGCGGCACCGCGTCTTGCGCAGGCGCTTCGGCAGATGGTGTATCAGATGACTGCGTATCTGAAGATTGGGCGCGGACGCCGCCGGCTGGAACAAGCGACAAGCTCACGGCCACAGACAACACCAGTGCGCCACTGAGGCGGAGACAAGAACGTATCATAACGCACACCTTCAACGCTGACTAACGACGCGTTATCATTGCCGTGTCATAGTGAAAAAAGAGTTACGATTTGCTTTCGCAACAGCGCAGGAGCGGTGGCTGTCCAAACTTTTTTATAAAAAAGGCTGAGCTGCTCAGCGCGAAACGAAACGGACTTTATATTTTGTGCGGGGTGCGGAATGAATTGCGCGCTCGATAGCGCGTTGCACGGAAACGCGGCGCGGGTTTTGCGGCGTGGTCACCGTCGCCTTTGGGCGCGATACGCTGGTACGCCAAGCATGTAGCGCCTGCACCTTGCGTCCAACTACCGGCTTGATAAGTGCGTGGCGCAACGTTGCGGGCTGAGTGACAGGACGATGCTCGACGATCGCACCGTTGTAAGCCACCTGCATGCGGGCCGCTTTTTGCGCCTGCTTGCGGACGGCATGCGTGTGCCCGAGCGTCAAGCGCGCGATATCGATTTTGCCAAAGCGGGCCCTCTTCCGGCCTTCAATTTGAGGAAGCGCAGAACTTGCCGG
>JAYUCQ010000213.1:0-1961 GCA_043740265.1 Hyphomicrobium sp. | reverse complement strand
GCGGCGTCTATGCGCAGGCGTGCGCCAAGGAAATGTACGTCTCGCCATTCGCCAGCGGCCGCGGTGGATACAAATTCCGCGTCACTGAACCGGGCAGCGAAGCGGTCGTCGCCGTGCTGCTGAGTGACGCTGAGGGCGCGCTGATCAAAACGCATTTCCGTGGCGCATCTGAGCCGCTGGACGACAGAGCACTGGCTGGTCTGGTGTTCCGTTATCCGCTGTTCACGCTGAAAGTCATTGCCGCCATTCACTACGAGGCGCTGAAGCTCTGGCTCAAGGGTGTGCCCTTGTCCGACCGCCATGTTTCGCCCGCCTATTCGACCATACCCACGCAAATCGCAAAGCAAGGATAAGACGTCGTGGACCAGCAGAACGTGCTCGCCGGCAATCAAGACCACAGTAATCCGTCACGCACGACTTTGTCACGCACGACATGGCGTGATGCGGTAGTTGCCCGCGCACTGACAAAAACCTTCGCTGAAGGGACTATCGGGCGGCTTGATGTTGTCCTGCCGTCTGGCCGCCGTGTGGTACTTGGGGCCGACGCAACCGGCTCGGCCCGCGTCACGGTCAACTCCTACAAGGCGCTTTGGCGGTTGATATCGCGCGGCAGTCTGGGACTGGCCGAAAGCTATATGCGCGAGGAAATCGACACACCTGATCTCGGAGCGGTGCTCGAATTTTGCTTGAAGAATTATAAAGCGCTTGAAGCCTCGGGTACGGGCGTGACGAAGCCGAGCCTCGCCGATCTCATCTGGCACAAGCGCCGCGACAATTCTCTAACAGGAAGCCGCCGCAACATTGCCGCGCACTATGATCTCGGCAACGCGTTTTACGCAGCCTGGCTCGATGACGGCATGACGTATTCAAGCGCGAAGTTTACACGCCCCAATTTAACGCTCGAAGCGGCACAGGATGAAAAATATCGCGTCATCCTGGATCAGCTCAACATTAAGCCAGGTGCCAAAGTTTTAGAAATCGGTTTTGGCTGGGGTGGCCTTGCTGAACGTGCCATCGCGCGCGGGGCTGACGTAACCGGGCTGACGCTATCGGCCCAGCAGCTGGCTTATACGCAAAACCGCCTTGGGCAAGCCGGCTTTACAGGCCGCAGCGATTTGCGGTTTCAGGATTACCGCGATACGCGCGGCACGTTCGATGCCATTGCGTCAATTGAAATGATCGAGGCCGTCGGGGAAGCCCACTGGCCGCAATATTTCGGCACTTTGGCAACCTGTTTAAAGCCGGGTGGCGTCGCTGTGGTTCAAGCCATAACCATCGATGAGCGTTACTTCGAGAGTTATCGCCGTCAAGCCGATTTCATTCAGCGCTATATTTTTCCTGGCGGCATGCTGCCGACGGTGACGCGCATGGGCACCGAAGCCGATCGCGCCGGACTGGCTTTTGAAACCGTCGAACGCTTTGGCCAAAGTTACGCTTTGACTTTGGACGCTTGGCGCGATCGCTTCTGTGCCCGCTGGCCCGAGATCAAAGCGCTCGGCTTTGACGAACGCTTCCGCCGCATGTGGGAATACTATCTGACGTACTGTGAACTCGGCTTCAAAAACGGCGACATCGACGTCGGCATCTACAAGATGAGCAAGCCGGCCGGGTAATTAGGCTTTATCTGCGGGCGGCAGTTCGCGCGCCGAAATTTTTCCCGTTGCCCAGAAGAAGACGCGGTATGGCAAGATGCGCAATGTCTTCATCATCAGTGCCATGCGGCCGGGGAAGACGACTTCGAACCGCCCGGCGTCGAGGCCCGAGCGAATGGCGCGCACGGCCTCCTCAACAGTGACGATGAAAGGCATCGGGAATGTGTTGACCGAAGTCATCGGCGTTGCGACGAAACCCGGATTGATGACGGTCATGGCCACGCCCTTGAGCTTCAAGTCGGCGTAGAGGCATTCCGCCAAATTGATGAGCGCGGCTTTTGTAGGCCCGTAGGCGGCGCCTTTCGGTAG
>JAYUCQ010000212.1:0-11797 GCA_043740265.1 Hyphomicrobium sp. | reverse complement strand
GTCATCACCGCCGACGAGGGCCTGCGCGGCGGCCGCCCGGTGGCGCTCAAGAAGAACACCGACGATGCGATTGCGCGCACGAGCGGCGTCGCGAAGGTGCTGGTCGTGCGCCACACCGGCAACGCTGTGCCGTGGACCGCCGGCCGCGATATCTGGCTGCACGAGGCGCTGGTCAAGGTCACCGCCGACTGTCCGCCCGTCGAAATGAGCGCGGAGGACCCGTTGTTCATCCTCTACACCTCGGGCTCGACTGGCAAGCCGAAGGGCGTGCTGCATACCAGCGGCGGCTATCTCGTCTACGCCTCGATGACCCACCAGTACGTGTTCGACTACCACGACGGCGACATCTACTGGTGCACCGCCGACGTCGGCTGGATCACCGGCCACAGCTATATTCTTTACGGTCCGCTCGCCAACGGCGCGACGTCGCTGATGTTCGAGGGCGTGCCGAACTACCCGACCGCCTCGCGCTTCTGGCACGTCATCGACAAATGGAAAGTCTCGATCTTCTACACCGCGCCAACCGCAATCCGCTCTTTGATGGGTGCGGGCGACGAACTCGTCAAACGCACTGATAGGGCGTCGTTGCGCCTGTTGGGTTCCGTCGGCGAACCGATCAACCCCGAGGCTTGGGAATGGTATTTCCATGTCGTCGGCGAAGGCCGCTGCCCCATCGTCGACACGTGGTGGCAAACGGAAACCGGCGGCATTCTGATCTCGCCGCTGCCGGGCGCAACAGATCTGAAGCCCGGCTCGGCAACGCTGCCGTTTTTTGGCGTCCAGCCCGCCCTTGTCGATGACAAAGGCAAGTTTCTCGAAGGCGCAACGCAAGGCAATCTCGTCATCCTCGATAGCTGGCCCGGGCAATCGCGTACCATTTACGGTGATCACGAGCGCTTCGAGCAAACCTATTTCTCGGCTTATCCGGGCATGTACTTTACCGGTGACGGCTGCCGCCGCGATGCTGACGGATACTATTGGATTACCGGCCGCGTTGACGACGTCATCAACGTTTCCGGTCATCGCATGGGAACGGCTGAGGTCGAAAGCGCCTTGGTCTCGCATCCCAAGGTCGCCGAGGCTGCGGTGGTTGGGTATCCCCACGACCTCAAGGGCCAGGGCATCTATTGTTACGTCACACTGAACGCCGGGCTGAACGGCGACGATGCCCTTCGCAAAGACCTCGTCGCCCACGTCCGCAAAGAGATTGGGCCCATTGCGTCGCCTGACTTGATCCAGTTTTCACCTGGGCTTCCAAAAACGCGGTCCGGCAAAATTATGCGCCGCATTTTGCGGAAGATCGCCGAAGATGATTTCGGCAGTCTCGGCGATACCTCGACGTTGGCTGATCCAACCGTCGTCGATGATCTGATCGGCAATCGCCAGAACCGCAAGTAAACCTTGCGCCGGTTCGAATAATGCAAAAGGGCACGGAAAAAATCCGTGCCCTTTGGTTTTTGCTTTGCCCGGTTAAATGGGCCTGAATGCGTTAGCCGGCAACGCGCAAGGTATTCAGCTTTTGCGCGATCGAGTGGAAAGAGGCTTTCAGGTCGGCGCCGGTTTTGGCGTCGAAGAACGTGCCCGGATTAGAGGCGCAATTTGCTAATTCGGAAAGCGCGCGCGCATCGTTGAGAGCAAATCCGACCGTGAACACCTGAATTCCCTGGGCTTTGATCCCGTCGCAAAGAGCGTCGAATTGAGCGTAGGACTCATCGGCTTGCGTGGCAGCGCTCGTTGACGAACCGGACAAATAGGACGTGTTGAACATTCCGTCGGTCATGATGATCATCGACTTGTTGACCCCGCCACTGCCGTAGGCCTTGGGTGCGCTCGCGCCAAGTACAGCCGCCCACTCCGGTGACAACAGATACCAGCCCCAAGCGGCACCAATATGACCTGCTGTTGCGCCAGTGGCCACGTAGCTGTCGAGAATCGCCTTCAAGGCATTTTGATCGCTCTTTCCAGAAAGCGGCACAACGGTCGAAGCCGGACAGATGTAGTTGCCGTAGGGTGTCGACGGAACTGTCGGCAGCACGTCGGTCCCAACGGGGGCCGCGGCGGTGGCAGCGTTAGCACCTTGGCGTTCGATGACGCAGGTATCGATTGCGACGCCCCCAGCATCCTGACAGCTTTCCCCCTTTTGTGGCTTTATCGAACACTGGTTTGTTGGCGTTGGCGCAGTTACAGCGGCAGCCAGGTCCCCAGCATTGACGGACGCCGAATACGGTGCGAGCGCAATGCGCACATCGTTTTCGCTCAGCGAAGCATTGTAGAGTTCGTCGATCACGTCCTTGGCCGCGATTTTCATATCGGCGAGTTTGTTGTTCGAGTTCATCGAACCGGTGATGTCGAGCACCATCGACAGTTCGACAAGCTTCCGGTCGAACACAACTCTCGATGTTCTCTTGATCTCGACGCGGTCTTCGCCGTTCAGAATGTTTGCAAACATTGCTGGCAGCCGTGAGTTGCCGTCGACGATAACGGTATTTGTCGGGCGGTCGATCTCGATTATTGGTTCTGATATGTCACGAGCAGCAACGCCGGCCGAACGCATCGATTGCATATAGTGCGCCCGTATGACGGCCCTGATATCACTATCGTCGACAGAATTATCGGGAAGCATTTTTGCGCCCGCAAGCGTCGCGGCATCGAGTGCCTGCTGCATGTGCGAAGCGTAATTGTAATAGCGCGATGTGTCGGTCGCCAAACCGATCAAGCCGAAAAGGACGACGCAGCTCAGGCCAAATACAATGGCGATAGACCCTTCCGCATCACGTGCGAAGTTCGCAACTAAGGACCTTAAGCGAGTCATGGGACGCTCCACTATAATATACGCGGTACCCAGATCGCCAGAAATTCGTATAAAAATGATTGCAATCGATTAGGAGTCACCGTGTTTGGTGGACTGATGCCTTTTAACGGTGAATCTTTGCTTGCTGCTTGTGCCTTTCCGGATCGAATGGCTGGGAAAATGCCCGCAGGCCAAAGATTTCCCGGGCACTGTCGAACCGTAAAAAGTTTTTTATTGGATGCGGAAACCGCGGGGCTAAGCGCCACTCACCGGCCCGCGATTGATTAATACGGCAACAGGCACGCCGGTTCCGGGTGCCTGTTGTTCTATCAAAGAGTAACCGTCGTCCCGTTATTTCGTAATGCGCAATTGGCTGAGTTTGGCGGCGAAGCTATCGAACGCTGCATCCAATTCTGCCGGGCTGTTGGCATTGGCGTAGTATTCCTTGCCAGCCGAAGCGCACGACTTGAGCGTCTTCTGCGCATCAGCCGGGGCGTTGAAGGCGACTGCAAAGACCACCACGTCCGTTGCCTTCATGGCGTTGCAGAGTGCGATGGCCTGTTCAGCAGACGTTTTGCCATGGAAGGCGGTATTGAAGATGCCGTCTGTCATCAACACGACCGCTTTCAGCAATTTGCCGTCCTTGACGCGCTGATAGCTATCCGGAACGCTCGAGCCGCCCCAGTTGGCGCCCCATTTGTCGGAGACCAGATTCCAGGCCCACTGAATTCCGAAGTGACCGCCTGTCGATGACGCCAGGTTGTAGCCATTCACCGATGCCTTCAAAGCCGTCTTGTCGTCGGAAAGCGGCATCACAGCAGCCTGAGGACATTTATAAGTGGCACCCAGCGTTTCTGTCGGATCGACGTCAGCCGTGCCATCAGCCTGAACCAGGAAGGCATTGGCGTTGGTGACCGAACCCTTGGGGAAGTGAGGTACAGCCGCATCGCTGAAGTCGCCGTTGCGGCGCTCGGTGACGCAGCCGTCGGTGCTGCGCAAGTCGGTTACGTCAGCCGCATACTTGCCGAGGTTAATGCCGGCCGAATACGGTGCCAATCCGATACGGACCTGCTGACCGGCCGTGACTTGATCCGGAATGAGACGGTCGGCGAACTTTTCGAAAGCCGACTTAAGGGCGTCAATTTTGCGCTGGCCACCAACGACGTCGTTCATTGAGCCCGTAATGTCGAGCGCCATGCCGACTTCGATGTCTTTCTGCTTATAGACGGCGGCGGACGTAACCGGGACATTCATTGCGGTCAAGCCGGCGAACCGGCCGAAGGTGGTCTTCACCGTCGACGACACGTCGATGTTCACTGTTCCACTGTCGCGATCGACGTTGATCGCTGGTGTGCCGACCGTTGCCAGTGCGCGTGCGCCCTTAACGTTTTCGTTAAAAAACTTGGTCGCCAGCTCAACCACCTGATCGTCGGAAAGCTTGCCATCGAGCATGGCGCGTCCAGCCGCAAGCGAAGCACTGTCGATCGCTCCCATGGTGCGTGAGCGCACGTCCAACAGGCGGCTGTAGTCAACTGCCAAGGCGCTGATGGCAAAGAGCACGAAGGACATCAGAGCGAATATGACGGCAACAACGCCGCGCTCGTCAGACCCAAAACCCTTAACCAGATGCTGCCAACGCTTGGACATGTGTATCTCCGTGAGACATCGTCGTCTTGACGATCATGGAGAATGCAACCGCGGTGCCGCGGGTCTGGTCTTTGGGAGTGGGCGTCCGGCTCTCAGCCGGTGTGGTGTAAAAACTGTTAAAACCTGTTCACGTCTGACACCCGCACGTGCCCTGTCTTTAAAATGCCCTAGAAGTCGGTGGCGATACCGCCGTTTTCCCAGTCGCCGAAGCGCGCCGGATCGGGGCCTTTTCTGCCGCCAACCTCCGTTGCGCCGACGCTTTCAACAGCGCTGCGCTGCCGGCGCCGTTCTTCGGCTTCGGCGAGAGCCCGTTGGGCTTGCGGCGTTAACAGGCGCTCAGGCGCTGCGGGGATCTGGTCAGCCTCGTTTTCGGACATCGCTCATTCTCTTAGTTTAAGTACCGGCAAATTAAGTAACGGCTCTCGCTTTGCGTTCCGGCTCAGGTTTTATCGCCGCCAGCCTATTGCAGCCGCCTTCAGGGATTGCAAACACCCCTTAACGTCTCCGCCGCGTCACCATATATACATCTCACGATAGCTACGCAGCTGGCCGGAAAAAGGATGACCTGGTGCTGCGGGTTGCCCAAAGCCGCGTGTTAGGCCTCGCCCATAAGGTCTGCGTACAAGGAGTATGATGATGCCAATGAATTATGCCAAGACGGCGCTGCTACTGGCGGCTTTGACCGCGATCTTTGTCGCCATGGGCGCGGCCGTTGGCGGCAGAAGCGGGTTGGTCTTCGCCTTCATTGTGGCCCTCGTCATGAACATCATGAGCCTATGGAAATCGGATACCATCGTCCTGAAAATGTTCAAGGCTCAGGAGGTCGATGAAACCACGCAACCTGTGTTCGTCGATTTGGTGCGCACGCTGTCTCAGCGTGCTGGCCTGCCGATGCCGCGCGTTTACATCCTCAACAACGCTCAACCCAATGCCTTCGCCACGGGCCGCAGTCCGTCTCGCGCCGCTGTGTGCGCTTCAACGGGCTTGCTCGAAACACTTAGCCGCGAAGAATTGGCCGGCGTTATCGCGCATGAACTGGCGCACATCAAAAATCGCGACACGCTCACAATGGCGGTTGCGGCAACGATCGGCGGTGCGGTGTCCATGTTCGCGCAGTATTTGCAGTTCGGCGCCATTTTTGGTGGCCGCAGCAGCGACCGTGGCGGCCTCGGCTGGGTTGGCACAATCGTCGCCATGCTTCTTGCGCCTATGGCCGCGATGGTCGTGCAAATGGCAATCAGCCGGTCACGCGAATATGCCGCTGACCATATGGGCGCGATGATTGCAGGCAATCCTTTGTGGCTGGCCTCGGCTTTGCAGAAGATCAATGCTAAAGCCCGCACAATCGTCAACCAGCCAGCCGAGGACATCCCGGCTGCGGCGCATCTTTTCATTATCAACCCTCTCAACGGCCGTGGCATCGACAGCATGTTTTCAACTCACCCGAACGTCGAAAATCGCGTTGCTGAGCTTGAAGCTCTGGCGCGCGAGATGGGCATTACAAGCGGCGCGACGTCGTTTGACGACTCAGCCGGCAGCGCCCGGCCGTCTAAGTCCGCGAATGCTGGCGGCGTCTGGGTTGCCGGACAAAATCAAGGCGCGTCGCGCCGCCCGTGGGGTTGAGGCGTGGCCCCAGATCCCCGGCCGAGCCGCTCACACGCTTCGAAACCGGCTGCTCAGCTGCAATCGCGCCCGCAATCAACGCCAGCCTCATCCAGCGGGCTCGAAGCCCGCGACGTCGCCGTCTCGGCTCTGTTTTCGGTGTTCGTTGAAAAGCGGGCGTTCGAAGATGTCTTCAACAAAGCCGCAGCGACGCGAAACCTCGAACCGCGGGATCGCGCTTTCGCCAGGTTGATCGCCGCAACGGTTTTGCGCCACCATGGCGAGTTGCGCGCCGTCATTGCACGATTTTTGGCAAAGCCGCTGCCCGAGCACCAAGGCCGCCTCGAACAGATTTTACTCGCCGCCGCCGCTCAACTGCTTTTTTTGCAGACGCCACCCCACGCCGCAATTTCTCTGGCTGTCGACCAATGCCGCGGCGACACATCTGCGCGCCGCTTCGACAAACTGACAAACGCGGTGCTGCGCCGGGTCAACGAACAGGGCAGCGGCATTCTCTCCGGTTTAGATCCTGTAACGCTCAACATTCCGGCTTGGCTAATGGGCCGCTGGCAAAAAACCTACGGCCTTGAATTGGCCCGTGTCATCGGTGCCGCTTCACTTCAGGAAGCGCCGCTTGATCTGACCGTCAAATCCGAACCGGAACTCTGGGCTGAGCGGCTTGGCGGCATCGTCGTGCCCGGCGGCTCCGTTCGCCTGTCTGGTGCTGGCCGCATTGAAGATCTCGAAGGCTACCAGGACGGCACCTGGTGGGTGCAAGACACGGCTGCCGCGATTCCCGTTAAAATGCTTGGCAATGTCTCAGGGCTCGACGTCGCTGATCTCTGTGCAGCTCCAGGAGGCAAGACGATGCAGCTTGCAATGGCCGGTGCTAACGTCACAGCGGTCGATAAATCACCCGGGCGGCTCAATCGCCTTAAAGACAATCTCACCCGCATCGGTTTTGCCGCCGAAACGTTCGTTGCTGACGCGGCAGAGTTTGCACCCGGCCGGATGTTCGACGCCATCCTGGTCGATGCGCCATGCACCGCAACCGGCACCATTCGCCGCCATCCCGATATCCTGTTGCTGAAACGCGAAGACGATATTGCGGCTCTCGCCCTTCTTCAGGCCAGAGTGCTTGCCAGCGCCGCCCACGCCGTGAAGCCCGGCGGCCGTCTCGTCTATTGCAGTTGCTCGCTCGAACCCGAAGAAGGCCGTGATCAGATCGTCCAGTTCCTCACTGCCAATCCGGATTTCAAACACGTGCCCATTAAAGCGGTTGATCTCGGCATTGATCCCGCTTGGATTTCCGCTGACGGCGATTTGCGGACCTTGCCCTCCCACGCGGCGGATTTGCCGGCCGGAATGCGCGGCGTCGATGGGTTCTATGCGGCTAAGTTGACACGCGCGGGCTAGGTTCAGCCGGGAACTGCACAGCCATTCTCGTCTCGCCCGTCTCCCTTGCCTTGTTTTGGCACCTTGAAGCCGCTAATCCGTCGATGCCGGGGTGCTTCGCCGCGGCTGCGCTTGCGCGGGGACCGCATGTCAGGCCTAAGCCTCACCGAACGGCTGAAAATCCGCTCGCTGTCGTCCGAGCAAACCGGGCGGCGGGCGTTGACGCGCGCACTGTCCTCACCCTTCCTGCGCTGGCGCTACGGCAAGTCCGCTGCCGACCAGATCCTCATTGTCCCGCAAGAATTGCGCGCCGCCGATCCGAGCTTCTGGTTCGAAGTTGAAAGCGGTCATTTCGGCCTCGCCTCCCAAATCGCCGATCTCAAGGGCGCCTCTCCGTTTCGGATTGTCCCGCCCAGCGTCGCCTGGGAACGTGAGCTCAACGGCTTTGGCTGGTTGCGTCACTTAGCGGCCGCCGAAAACGACGACGCACTCGATGCAGCGCGCCAGTTCGTGCTCGACTGGATCAAGATCAACCGGACGCCGCGCGGCGTTGCATTTGAACCGGCAGTCATTGGCCGCCGGCTGATGTCGTGGATCGCCCACGCCAACTTGCTGCTCGAAGGTACGGACGCAAAAACTTACACCACAATCATGTCGAGCGTCGGCGAACAGGTCGTGTCATTGAACGCGACGTGGCGCAATGCCCCGGGCGGCGTGCCGCGCATGGTCAGCCTCATCTCGCTGGTTCTGGCCGATCTCGCTGTCTCGGGTCACGACCGTCAATTGAAAGATGCGCAGTCAGCCCTCATTGCCGAACTCGACCGGCAAATCCTCGACGACGGCGGTCACGTCAGCCGCAATCCCAGCGTGCTGGCCGATCTGGTACTTGATCTTTTGCCGCTCGGACAATGCTTCCAGGCGCGCGGTCTTCAAGCTCCAGAAGAAATTGCCAGCGTTGTCAAAAAGGCTTTGGCGTTTTTGCGCTTCATGCGTTTGGGCGACGGCATGCTGGCGCGCTTCAATGGCGTCAGCACCGGCTCGCCCGCGGGCCTTGCCACTGTTCTTGGCTATTCTGCTGGCGAACTCGATGCCGTCGGTTCGGCAGACGCTTCCGGTTATGCGCGCTTGGAGCGTGTCGAGACCGTCATTGTCGCAGACATTGGCTCGCCGCCGCCGCTTGAAGTCGCAACCGAAGCCCAGGCCGGTGCGCTGTCGTTCGAGATGACGTCGCGGGCGCGATTGTTGTTCGTCAACGGTGGATTTCCGGGACCCGCCGATAGCGACTGGAATTCGGTGGCGCGTGCTACCGCAAGCCACAACACGCTCTGTCTCGCGGAATCATCATCGTCGCGTCTCGTCCGTCATGAAAAACTGGAAGGCATCGTCGGCGGTATGCCCATTCGCGGTCCGGATTTCGTCGCCGCGCGCTTGAGCGATGAAGGCGGTATGGCCGTTTTGGCCGGAAGCCACGATGGCTATGTCCAACGCTACGGCCTGCTGCATTTCCGCCGCATCGAACTCTCACTGAACGGCAATGTCGTCGACGGTGTCGATCGCCTCGAACCGCCAAAGGGGCAGCTGCGCCTGAAGGCTGATTTGCCATTTGCCATCCACTTTCATTTACATCCCGATACACGTTGCGAGCGTCTTTCAGACCGCAGCGGGTGCCGCATTCAAATGCAAGACGGGCAGATCTGGACTTTCACGGCGGACGGCGCTGATCTGACCATTGAAGACGGCCTCTATTTCGTCGATAGCGCCGGCCCTCGCCCCAGTCTCCAAATCGTCCTGCGTGGTGCCACCTGGGGTGAGTCCGAAGTGCGTTGGCGCGTCTTCACAGAAGCGGCCGTCACCTAGAGTGCTTCCGGAAAAGTGGGAACCGGTTTTCCGGAAAGAAGCACGACAAAACAGCGAGCTAGGGTCTGTCCGTGATTCAATCAAAATCGGACAGACCCTAGCCACATCAGCGGCAGAACCGCACGCGTGACCGGTCAGCATTTGCACGCCATTGTTCTCGTGATAACCGGCATTTCACGAATATTGACGGCGACGAGGAACTCGAATGGCTCAAATAAAAATCCGCCGCGCGTTGTTGTCAGTTTCCGACAAGAAGGGCCTCGTCGAATTCGCTCGTGCGCTGCACGGCCACGGCGTGGCGCTGGTCTCGACAGGCGGAACGTCTGCGGCGCTCAAAGCCGCCGGACTGCCTGTGGTCGATGTCGCCGAGCTGACTGGCTCGCCTGAAATGATGGATGGCCGGGTCAAGACCTTGCATCCGAAAGTTCACGGTGGGCTTCTTGCTATCCGCGGCAACGCTGAGCACGATAAGGCTGCCCGTGACCACGGCATCGCGCCAATCGATTTGCTTGTCGTCAATCTCTATCCTTTCGAGGCGACCGTCGCCAAAGGCGCGGCCTATGATGATTGCGTCGAGAACATCGACGTCGGCGGCCCGGCCATGATCCGGGGAGCTGCTAAAAACCACGACAGCGTAACGGTTGTCGTCGAACCTGATGATTACGCCCGCGTGCTCAGAGAAATGTCAGCCAACAGCGGCGCGACAACATTGGCGCTGCGCCGTGACCTCGCCGCCAAGGCCTATGCCCGTACCGCCGCCTATGATGCCGCCATCAGCAATTGGTTCGTGGATCAGAACAAAACCGCTGCACCCGAGTGGCGTGCGTTCGGCGGCCGCTTGGGTCAAGCGCTGCGCTATGGCGAAAACCCGCATCAGTCGGCGGCTATGTACGTCTCCGATTGTCACCGGTTTGGCGTCGCCACCGCGACCCAGGTGCAGGGCAAGGAGCTCTCGTACAACAACATCAACGATACCGACGCCGCCTTCGAACTCGTCTCCGAATTTGCGCCGTCGAAGGCAGCCGTTGCCATTATCAAGCATGCCAACCCTTGCGGCGTCGCCGAAGGCGCTTCTCTCAAAGACGCCTATCTAAAAGCGCTCGCCTGCGATTCCGTCAGCGCCTTCGGCGGTATCATTGCGCTAAACCAAATTCTAGACGCCGCTGCCGCTGAAGAAATCGCCAAGGTCTTTACCGAAGTCATCATTGCCCCCGACGCAACAGCGGAAGCCAAAGCGGTTCTTGCGGCTAAGAAGAATCTGCGTCTGCTGCTGACCGGCGGCCTTGCCGATCCGAAATTCAAAGGCCTCACCGTTCGCTCCATTTCCGGCGGGCTCCTCGTGCAGTCGCGCGACAACGGCAGCATCGATGATCTCGAATTGAAGGTCGTCAGCAAGCGCCTGCCGACGGCGCAGGAACTCTCCGATCTCAAATTCGCTTTTCGCGTTGCCAAGCACGTCAAGTCCAACGCCATTGTCTACGCCAAGAACGGCGCGACCGTCGGTATCGGTGCTGGTCAAATGAGCCGGATTGATTCAGCCCGCATCGCCGCCCTCAAAGCCCAAGACGCCGCCAATGTTGCTGGCCTCAAGGAACCCACGACCCGCGGCTCCGTCGTGGCATCAGACGCCTTCTTCCCTTTCGCTGACGGCCTTCTGACAGCCGCCGAAGCCGGTGTCACCGCCGTCATTCAGCCGGGCGGATCGATGCGCGATGATGAAGTTATCAAAGCCGCCGATGACAAAGGCCTTGCCATGGTCTTCACCGGCATGCGCCACTTCAGGCATTAAACGGCGCTTCTCCCGCAAGGGGACTTCCAAGGGGTCGCGCCCGGCTTGAGGAAGGAGTGTCGGAAGCGCTCACAAAAAGCTTGACCCAGCTTCTCCAACCATCTCTCCAGACCTCCCGCCATGTTATCAATATACACGAGGAGGAGCGTCACGCTAAGGCCTACCTCGTATCAACCTTACGAGCGGGGATAACTCGTTAAGCAGTTTTGTTAGTCTTGACGAACAGCATCATCACAACGCCAATCGATAAAAACGCCAGCACGGCCGCCATGCCGATGCGTTGACTGCCGGAGTACTGGGTCACAAACGCCACCAGGAACGGTGCTAAGAACGCGGTCACTTTTCCGGAGAACGCGAACAGTCCGAAAAATTGCGTCATCTTTTCAGCCGGTGCCAATCGCGCCAGCAGGGATCGGCTGGCTGCTTGAACGGGTGCAGCAACCAGACCGACGATCACCGCGAATGCCAGGAAAACTTGCTCACCAATCGACGAGAACGGTTTTGATCCGGCAACTTTCGAAGCAACCTCTGTCGCATACAAGACGTGCGTCTTATCGACCGACAGAATGCCAACGGCTCCTGCAAGCAAAATCAGAAGCGCGGCGATGATCACGGTTTTCGGACCAACCTTGTCGTCCAATCGTCCACCGACAAGCGCGCCAAACGCGCCGACCAGCGTCAGCACAATCCCGAACAGGCCGAGTTCCAGCGGCCCC
>JAYUCQ010000211.1:0-11801 GCA_043740265.1 Hyphomicrobium sp. | reverse complement strand
AGGGCGCCAGCAGCATGGCCATGATGACAAAGCCGGAAAGCCCGCCGATCATCAGCACCAGCGCGTCAAAACCTGCGAAAAAGAACGCCCCCGTTGCGGCCACCAAAAATGTCGACCCGATAGCCGACATGGCAAGCACCAAGCCTGTGTATCCCGATGGCACACGGCGTCCGGCCGCAAAATATCCAAGGACGTCAGACGTCGCCGTTGAAAAGCCGATTGCGACGTACAGCACAAACGGACAGATTAGCAGTGCCAGCCGCAGCGCGGCATCATTGATACTCAGCTGCTCCAGAATGAGCGCCAACAAAAATAGCGCTGCAAAAAGTGCCGCGAAAATACTGAAAAATGTGCCGAGCCGGGGATTGACCAGTCGTGCACGAGCTGCAAACGCCATTGCCGGTCCAACCCTCAAGTCTCTTCGTGTGCACCATGCCAATGGTCGATCGCGTTCTGCCGGTTGACGTAACTGGCAACTGTCACCGCCGAGACTACGAAGAAACCGTGGGCCGCGAGAAAATACCCGAGAGGAAAACCAAGAAAGCGGTGCTGGTTCAATTGATCGGCATAGAGTGGCAGAACCACCATGAGTGCGACGAAGGGCAAAAGACTGGCCAGCATTTGCCATTTTGTATGTCGCCAGTAGGGTTTTCGCTCTTTACGTTCGATCATCGATACCGTTTCCCTGTCTTGGGCATTTGTGGGGCACTATCATACGCTGCGTTGTAGGCTCAAACTTTTGACCAGCATGTTGCCTCGGGACAGTCTCTCCATAAACCAGTTTAGTTGCCAGGCTCCCAGCGCCGACGCTCCCGGTGCCTGTCGGCCTCGTCGTTAGACGGATAACACAATCTCAGCCTCAATGTGGCATTGTAGCTGCACGCACTATCTCTTAGTGTTGTCCGGCGAATCGCACGGCGCGTAGGCGGTCTCCGCCGTTCAAAAAAAGCGCCGACGGTGGGACCTTGAGCAGCAATTGGGAAGGACGAAGACAATGGGTATGATACAGGAATTCAAAGACTTTGCCATGAAGGGCAGCGTACTCGACCTCGCAGTTGGTGTCATCATGGGTGCAGCTTTTGCCCCCATCGTTTCGACGCTTGTCGATAACATCGTCATGCCGCCGATTGGCGCGCTTTTGGCTGGCGTCGACTTTTCGACGCTTGCAGTCGCCCTCCCGACACCCGGCGATCCTGTATTGATCAAGTACGGCTTATTTCTGAACGCGATCATAAAGTTTCTGATCACGGCAACAGCAATCTTCCTGCTGGTCAAGGCGCTCAACTCAATGAAGAAGCCGGTAGCTGCAGCAGCCCCTGCCGCGCCGCCACCCTCGGAAGTCTACCTCAAGGAAATCCGCGATCTGCTCGCCAAACGCTAAGCGACCGGAAGAATGTCTCTGTATTGATGGAGAAACCCTGGGCCCACCAGCCTGGGGTTTTTTATTTCCGGGCTATCATCTGCGTCAGGAACAACTGCCGCCGCCAAGCACGCAGAATTTCGCACAATTTTTATGACATAGCTTGACTGAGCCGCGATCGAACATCGGTCCGTTTGCCCGCGTAGCACTATCGAGGGTGGAACCCATTTCGAAGGCTTCGTCATAGGGCAGTAGCGTGCACGGCAGCACGACGGGTGCCGCGGCACCTTTGCGCTTCACGACCATGCGAGACGATGCGCACATCATATCGCTCGGGCTCTTGCGCAGAATATCCCAGCATGCCGTCGTGATTTCCGGGCCGTCGTAACCCGTGTCCATTTCCGGAAGCAGCATGAGCTGCTTGCGGTCTTCCGGGTTGATTGGCCATTGGCTGGCGGCAATCAAGTTTGCATATCCGGCGCGGGCTGCCGCGTCCGTCTCGTTCCAGCAGGTGCGGCCCGCGATGGCGATATGAAAGTTATTGGCAGCCAGCCAATTTAGACCATCGAGCGTTTTATAAAACGTATTGAGACCTCGTTCAATTTCATGGAGCGTCTTGCTAAAATGATCGAGACTGACCCGCAACGTCAAGCGACCCCCATAGATGCCTTTGAGGGCGATCAAGGCTTTCTTGATGTGCGGGCGCTGCATCGGCAGCATGGCGTTGGTCAAGACGAGCACATCAAAGCCGCGCACTAGTGCAGCTTCGAGCATTTCTAAAAACTCAGGATTGAGAAACGGTTCCCCGCCCGTGAAGCCGATCTCGCGCGTGCCAAACGACTTGGCCTCGTCAAGAAACGCGATTGCTTCAGTAGCCGAGATGTAGGCCAGCCGGTCATTCGAGGGACTGGATTCAATGTAGCAATTCCGGCACGTGATGTTGCACAGCGTACCGGTGTTGATCCAAAGCGTCGCCAGGCGATCAAGCCCGACGCTGGCGCGTTTTTCCCCTTTGGCGGTCCAATCCGGGTCTTCGAACTTCTCGCGTTTGGGGGCTTGTTTGGCGGCTTCGATGCGCACGTTCGGGCTTCCTGGTTGTGTTTACAGCGGCGGCTTTTCGATTTTTCAAGGGTGTGTTAGACGACAATCAACGCGGGTGTAGCTCAATGGTAGAGCAGTAGCTTCCCAAGCTAAATACGAGGGTTCGATTCCCTTCACCCGCTCCAACTGGCGCTTGTGTCTCAGCTCCAACCCTAACCCATTAAGACGGTTGCTGCGAGCCCTGCGGCCAGTGCCGCGACCGGTAAGGTCAGTATCCAAGACATCAGAACAGACGATAGTACGGCGCGGTCGGCCGAACCGTTCACAAGTCCAATGCCGGTAATGGCACCAACCGACACATGTGTGGTCGAGACCGGCATGCCCAGCCGGCTGGCACCGATAACCAAAAGCGATGTCACAAGGTTGGCTGTGAGCGCTTGGCCATCATTCATTTTAGAGATTTTTTTGCTCATCGTGTCGGCGACGCGATGGGCGTGCATGAGGCCACCCAGTGCCATGGCCGACGCAATTGCCAACATACTTATTTTGATGTCGAGGGCTTTGATCGAC
This sequence comes from Hyphomicrobium sp., assembly GCA_043740265.1. Lineage (GTDB taxonomy): Bacteria > Pseudomonadota > Alphaproteobacteria > Rhizobiales > Hyphomicrobiaceae > Hyphomicrobium_B. Next base: position 8,830 of record JAYUCQ010000211.1, on the reverse strand, counting down.
AACAGCAGGCCAGCAATCTTCGGCGTGTCATTGAGGCCGCGTGCGAAGCTCAGAGCGGCCGCCGATATATAATGCAGCCGGTCGACGAGTGACTGCGCGGTCAAACCAAAAACCTGACCCGCGTATTTGCTGGCGCATTCGGGTGCGCGACCGGTGCCGATCACAGGTGCGGTCATGCCAATGACGCCAGCGCCGGTTCCACCTGCAAATGCGACGTTTCCAGATTGGACAAATTCACCTGGAGCAACGCAAACGCAACTCTCCTTCTCGATGCCGAAGCGCTTCACGGTGCTGCTCGCCAATTTGTAGACCGGTATTGTCAGCAGCACCGCGAGCAGCGGACTGACGAGCAACGGCAGAAAAAACGCCGCCCCAAGTGCTGAAAGATTGAGCGCTGGCCCGGCCATGACATATCCCGCCCCCGTCAGTGCACCGGTCAGTGCGTGGGTCGTTGAAATAGGAAAACCAAAGCGCGTCGCAAGAATGACAGTCAGGCCCGCGCCCAAGGCAACGGCCAACAGAAAATTCTGCGACTCCGCCACGGCATTGGGAACCAGGCCTTTGCCGGAAAACGCTTTGATGAGCGTGTCCGCCAAAAACACCGATGCCAAACACCCGGCGAAGGTTGCAAGTGTGCCGACCAGAAGCGCCGTCTTATATGTGGCGGTGTTGCTGCCGTAGAGCGTCGCTACGCCCTTGAAGTTGTCATTTGCGCCATTGCTATAGGCGAGAAAAAACGTGGCCGCGGCAAGGGCGAGAAGAACTGTCATGGGTGCTCCAACATAAATCTATTTAGGGGCTACGATACCGCAGGAACGGTTGTTACAGGAACATTTGTAACAGGCGCGCTTGGTACTGGGCGAGGGCTGTGTGGCGTTTTTTCCCAGTGATACGGGCGCATATAGAGATCGTGCAGAGCACGGTAACTCGCAACCGAAATCGCAAGCCAATAAAAAGGTACGAGCAGAGCCGAAAGTGCAGAAACGCGGCCTCGACTGCGCCACGCTGCGATCAAGCCCAAGGAGATGCCAGTTAAGTACCCGGCCGCAAGATTGAACCAGCACAAGCTCCACAAAGTCGTATCTACAGGCAAGATGGTTTGTCCTAAGGACAGCTTATAGGCTGCAACAACGTAGAACCAAGGATGCACCAGCGCCGACAAAATCATGCCGCCAAGAGTGACTTGAAATCCTAGAAAGCGCCAAGCTCCAAGGTCGTGCCACAGCTGTTGCGGATCGCGCATGTGCACTGCGTATGTCTGCATCCAGCCCTTCAGCCAGCGCGTGCGCTGCCCCAGCCAATCGCGCCATACCGAAGGCGCTTCTTCGGCCGTATCAGAATTCAGCATTGCGACCACGTGGCCATAACGCGATAGGCGCACGCCGAGGTCAGCATCTTCAGTGACATTAAAAGGGTCCCATCCCCCCACCTCATCAAGCGCTGCACGGCGAAAATGGTTTGATGTCCCTCCGAGTAAAATAGGCAACCCTAACCGTTGCAACAGAGGCAGTATGGCCTCAAACAGTGCGGCGTACTCAAGGGTGAATTGGCGCGTCAGAAATCCAGCTTCTGGGTTGTAAATACTCAACCGCGCCTGCACGCAAACCAAGTCCGGACCAGAACCTGCAAATTGCCCGGCGGCAAGCCGAAGCTGGAGCGGGTCCGGCACATCTTCAGCATCATAGACGGCAATCAATGAACCCGACGCCGACTGCAGTGCATAGTTCAGTGCCCGCGGTTTGGTTTGCGGCTGACCTGCCGGGACAGTCAGAATGCGCATATTGTGCGACGGGCTTGCAAGCAGCAAAGCCGCACGTGTGTTGGTGTCTGCAGCTTCCGTGACAAACAAAATTTCGAGTTTGGCGGATGGGTAATCGAGGGCACGCATGGCTTCGAGCAGAGCCGGCGCGACGGCGCTTTCGCGATAGAGCGGCACGATCACGCTATAGGGCGGCAATTCACTGTCAGAGAGATGCACTTGCAATGGCGCGCTATTCTCGCTTTGCATAAGCATGAATACGACCGCGGCAATGCGGAAGAAAACAATGACCGCGAAGAAGAGAGGCAGCGCAATAGCCCAACTGCCGCTAGCCCCGTTGGCCATTAAAACCGTCAAGAGCGGCACTGCGCCCGCCGCAAAAGCCAGTCCGATGCGCTGCCACGCCACCAGGGGTTCTGCAGCGGATAAACGAGGCGACGCCCGCCGCAACATATTGACGGCGTGTTCGAGCTGGTCGCGTTCAAGCTGCGCGCTGAAATGCGCGGCAAGAAGGCTTTGATCAGGTGCCGGATCGCTGCGCAAAACCCTGAACGACATTGTGCCCGCCGCCGTTACGCCCGCCTTATGCTCACCACTGTAACTTCCCGAGTAGCCGGGCGCCAGCATTTGCTTTAGTGAACCTGTATCGTGCTGCCACCCGCCCGACAAATGGGCACTCCACAATAGGGCATTCCGCGAAAAGGCCCCCTCGCGAAAAGGAACGCCGAAGGTGTTCAAGCTTCTCCAGTTGGTTCAAAAAGTGCCGCTTGGCCTAAAGGAATTGATGCTGCTGACTGCGCTACTAGCGTGTGCCGGTAGCGGAGCCAGTGCCGCGCCAGGCGAACCGAAATTACCAGCAGCAGAGACTGGCCAATCCGTACCGCCGAAAGAAACCGACGCGCCGGCTAAGCGGGTCGTCATCCGCTTTCTGACCGACAGCGATTTCCCGCCGTTTAACTTCTACGATGAAGATGGCGTGCTGGTCGGCTTTAACGTCGATTTGGCGCGCGCAATTTGCCTCGAGCTGGCAACGTCCTGCGATATCAAAGCACGGCCCTGGGAGGAACTCTTCGGTGGTTTGAAGAGCGGCGAAGCCGACGCCGTCATCGCGGCCCATAAGGTCACAGCAAAAGCCGTTGCCGATGTCGATTTCACCGACCGTTACTTTCACACACCCGGCCGTTTTGCCGCCCGCAAAGAAACTGCTGAAAGCGATATTTCGCCCTCGGCACTCGACGGCAAGCGCATCGCCGTCGCCAAAGGGTCGTCACATGAAGCTTATTTAAAAGCCTTCTTCCGCGACAGCCCGCTGGCCGTTTTTGAAAACGCCGATCTCGCGCGTGAAGCTCTCGCCGCCGGCAAAGCTGATTACGTCTTTGACGATGGCATTTCGCTCGCGTTTTGGTTGAATGGCACACTGTCACGGCAGTGCTGCGAAATGCGGGGCGGGCCTTATCTCGAGCCGAAGTTTTTTGGTGACGGGATCGCCATCGCGGTTCCCAAGACCGACCCTGAAATTAGGGCCCTGCTCAACGTCGCCTTGCGACGAATCCGGGAATCGGGGCGTTTTGGGGAACTCGTGCAGCGGTATTTCCCGGTGCGGATTTACTGATTTGCACTTTCGCCATGTTCCAGTCACGCGACATTCTGTATAGGGACAGAGGATGGCACCTGTCACACAGATCAAAAAGCTGTTATTTTTGAAACGATGCACCGCTGCCGGTCAGTTAGCGGTCGTGTGCACCGCTATCGCGAGCGCTGTATGTCTTCAGCCAGCTGAAGCGCGGTCACATTCCAAACGGCCGCCTGTCGCGGTCAAACATCACAACGCACGCCAGGCCGTTCCAAAAAAGCGGTATGCGGCGACAACACCTGAAACGAAGATCGATTTGGCCCCTGCTGCAAATGTTGCAGAGCCTGCGCCACCCGTAGCACCGCTCAAGCTGTTATCGCGGGACGAGATCCTCAATTCTGACCCCGGCAGGCTCGAGCGGATCGGGCGTCACGTGATTGTCGGCTACCACAGTTTTTCCGACATCAAAGCTCTCGTTGAAAAGCGCGCGATTGCCGGCATCTTCATCACCGATCACAATGTTCAGGGCCGGTCAGCGGCTTCGGTGAAGGCCGAGATCGATAGCCTGCAAGCCATCCGGGCAGAGCAGGGAATGCCGCCGCTCATCGTCGCTGCAGATCAAGAAGGCGGGTCGGTTTCGCGGCTGTCTCCGCCGTTGAAAAAGCAAATGTCGCTCGGGCGGCTGTTGTCAGATCTGCCGCACGATGAAGAGCGGCGCAAGGCCGTCGAGGCCTATGCCGAAACGCAAGCTTCCGAACTGAAGCGCATCGGCGTCACCTTGAACTTTGCACCTGTTGTTGATTTGAAACTCAATCCATCAAACCGCGACGATGGAGAAACGCGGCTGCGGCTCCGTGCCATTGCAGCTGATCCCTATCTCGTCGCTAAGGTTGCGGGCTGGTATTGCGACAAGGTCGCCGAAGCCGGAGTCATGTGCACGCTGAAACATTTTCCAGGTCTTGGCCGGGTTCAGCGCGATACGCATGCCGCCGCTGGCGAAATTTCAGCGACCGGTGGCGAGCTCGAACTCAATGACTGGGTTCCCTTCCGCCGCGTGATGTCAAAGCCAAATACAGCAATGATGCTCGGGCATGTTCGCGTCAGTGCCGTCGATAAATCAACTCCGGCGTCGTTCTCAAAACCTCTGATCAGCGATCTGATCCGCGGTCAATGGCACTACGACGGTCTGTTGATTACCGATGATTTCTGCATGGGCGCCGTAACACGCAGCAAAGATGGCATTGGCGCGGCTGCCGTCAAATCGCTCGATGCCGGGGCCGATCTTATTCTGGTATCTTTTGTTGAACGTGAGTTTGATACCGTGATGAGCGCGCTCATTGCCGCCGATGCCGACAGCGCCCTTGATGCTGCCGTCGCCAGCTCAAGTAGGCAACGCATAGAGCGAATCATCAGGGCGGCAGCGATGCCTGCCGGAGATACTACGCAATGAGTTTTGCGCGGCTATAGCTCGCCCGTCAAAAATTGTGCGCGGCCTAGACCGAACGACCAGTCTTCGTCGCTGTTGGTGACCATCGAGACGACGACATCGGATGGGGCAATTCCGCAACTCTTCTCGAGTTCAGCGACGAGCAGCTTATAGAATTCCTGCTTCAAGTCTCGACCGCGCGGACGCGTTGTGACCTGGAGAAAAACAACGTTGCGTGTCCGCGGAATGCCAAGCCCAGTATCTTCAATAATAAGATGCGTTGCAGGGTGTTCATGGACAATCTGATAGCGGTCGCCTGGTGGTACCTTGAAAGCCGCAAGCATGGCGCGGTGTGCAGCATCAAGCAGGGCTTGGAGTTCGGCAGGATTGCGGCCTTCAAGCAGGTCGAAACGCAGGAGCGGCATGAAATCCTCGCAAATTGAGATGTCAGCCGTGGCTCACGGTCAATTGGAACAAAACATTTTTTACTAAGTCTAGCAAACAACCTCTAACCGCCGCGCGTATAGATAGGTGCCGATTTTTGACCGATGTATTTCAGCGCCCGGAACGCCGCGTTGACGTTTTTGAACATCGCATCGAGATAGGCTTTGACCTCGCGCGGCAACTCGATGGCGGCATAGCAGTCGGGGTGATAGAGTTTCGAGAGCCGGTGATAAGCATCGCGAATGTCATCGAACGTTGCGCCTTTTTCCAAACCTAAGATTCGGTATGGTTCGAAATTCCGTGCGTCTGGGATTGGCAAAGCGACGGTCTGGGATCTAATCGACGTCAAAACCTTGAGCCCGCGAATTTCAGACTTTGGGACGAAGCTGCCATCGCCGTCAAAAACGTCGAGGTAGATGAAGCCCTCTTCTCCGTCGAGTAATTTGTGAACACCTTTGCCCGGCGGCAGTACGGCGCGGCCTGAAACCTTATTGCCATCGGCCAAGCTGATTTCGACGGCGACCAAAGTGTCGGTGCGGTTATCGACGCGGTTGCGTTCGAACATGGTGGGCTCTGACGCTCTTGTTCTCGAAATTGCTACGGCAGGAGACCGAGGTTATGCGCCGCGACCTGACAAACTTCCGTTAACGCAAGTTCAAGGTTTGCCTTCGAAACGGCGAAGCGCGCCTGAAATCGTTGGCCTGATCCGGAGAAAGAGACTGTAAACAGCGTCCAAGCCCCGAACCAGCCAGGGACGGCGGTTCCATCCTCGTAGCCAGTGCAACCGCGGAGATTGGCTCCACATTTCGAGAAAAGCCGCAGCCCCGCTCAGCGTCTCGCCGTTGGCTCGGCGGACATAAAACCGCTGCATCGCCACTTCGCCCGTCAAACCCGGTGCGACTTCGGTTGCCCCAGCACCACTGACGTCGACAAATGCGACAGCCTCAGTCACGCGGCGCGCCAATGCTATTTCCCGGCGGCACAGCGGACACGTACCGTCGTGATAGACGGTCAAACATGCCTCGGAGGTATCTATTTTTTGCATCATATGTCGTTACGCAAAAGCTTACCCGTCAGACTTAGGCTAGCCTTTGCTGCTTGCGAACCAGCCAATTTGTCCTGCGCGCGTATGCCCTGAGCTTGGCCATTGACGAAACGTCTGCGGCGGTTATGAGCAACGCTATGGCGCCACCTCTATTGACCCTCAAAGATATTCATCTGACCTTCGGCGGAACCCCGCTGCTTGAAGGCGCGGAACTGACCGTCGCGCCAGGCGAGCGTCTGTGTCTGGTCGGCCGTAACGGCTCGGGCAAGTCGACTCTGCTGAAAATCGCCGCCGGTATGATCCAGCCCGACACCGGTGAGCGCTTTGCTCATCCGGGTTCCACCATTCAATATCTTCCGCAAGAAGCCGATTTCTCGGGCTTTGCGACTGTGCGGGCCTATGTCGAGGCCGGGCTTGGCCCAACGGATGATTCCTATCAGGCGCAGGCCTTGCTTGATGAACTTGGTATGACTGGCGACGAAGACCCGGATCAATTGTCGGGCGGCGAATCGCGCCGTGCAGCCTTGGCGCGGGTCCTTGTATCCAAACCCGACGTGCTACTGTTGGACGAACCGACTAACCATCTCGATCTCCCCGCAATCGAATGGCTTGAAGCCGAACTCAAGTCTTCACGCGGCGCGATCGTTCTGATCAGCCACGACCGGCGGTTCCTTGAGAACCTGTCGCGCGCGACGGTATGGATCGATCGCGGCACCGCACGGCGACTTGAGCAAGGCTTTGCGGCATTCGAAGACTGGCGCGACAAGGTTCTGGAAGAAGAAGAAATCGAACGCCATAAGCTCGACCGGAAAATCGTCCGCGAAAATGATTGGATGCACGGCGGCGTTACAGGACGGCGTAAACGCAATGTGCGCCGCGTCCGCGAGTTGCGTTCGATGCGGCGCGAAGTCAGCGAACAGCGCCAGGCGACAGGCAACGTCCGGCTCGACGTTGCCGAAGGCGGAACCTCCGGCAAACTCGTCGCCGAAACGAAAAAAATAGCCAAAGGTTTTGGCGGTCCGCCTATCGTTAAAGATTTGTCGCTGCGCATCATGCGTGGTGATCGCCTGGGGCTCGTCGGCCCGAACGGTGCCGGCAAGACGACGCTCATCAAACTGCTGACCGGCCAGATTGAACCCGACAGCGGTACAATTCGCCTTGGCACCAACCTTGAGCTGGTGGCCCTCGATCAGCGCCGCGATGAACTCGATCCTAACTGGACCGTTGCCGAAGCTTTGACTGGCGGCCGCGGCGATCAAGTCGTCATCAATGGTAAAGTGCGGCACGTCGCCAGCTACATGAAGGATTTTCTGTTTCAGCCGGAACAACGCAGAACGCCACTCCGCGTCCTCTCAGGCGGCGAACGGGCCCGGCTGATGCTGGCACGCGCGCTCGCCAAGCCATCGAACTTGCTCATTCTCGACGAGCCAACCAACGATCTCGATCTTGAAACGCTCGATCTGTTGCAAGAACTGCTGGCGGATTACCCGGGCACGGTGCTGCTCGTCAGCCACGACCGCGATTTTCTTGACCGCGTCGTGACCAGCGTCTTGGCACCCGAAGGCGACGGCCAGTGGAGCGAATATCCGGGTGGATATTCCGACATGCTGATACAGCGCCGCGGTGAGGAACCTCAAAAAGCCGTCAGCCAAAATGGCGGTGCAGAGCCATCACCTAGCAAGTCCGCGGCAACTGCCCCTGCGGCGCAGGTTCAGCGCAAACTGTCGTTCAAGGAAAAACACGCGCTTGAATCGCTGCCGAAAACGATCGCCAAATTGGAAGCGGACATTGCAAAGCTTGTAAAACGGCTTGGCGATCCTGCGCTGTTTACTAAAGACCGGCCGGGATTCGATAATGCCACTGAAGATTTAGCGATTGCCCAATCGGCGCTCGAAGCAGCCGAATTTCAGTGGCTGGAGCTAGAAGAACGCCGCGCTTCACTAGAAGCCGCACAATAAAAAACGGCGGTCGAGAGGGCCCGGCCGCCGTTCGTGCTCTGAGAGAGCAAAGTAAGTTTAGATGACGTCGATTTCAGCTGGCAAATAGCTGGTGACTTCGAGGCCAACTTCGGTTTCGCGAACGGCTGGTTTGGACCAGATTTTCATGTGTGTTTCCTCCAAAAAGCGAATGAGTATAAAACTGCACCACGCCCGAACTTTTAGCTGATACCATCAATAAGGGCCAATCGTATCTTTAGATGCTATCGATAACTATTTCTGATCGTTGAATCTAAAAAATGTTATCATATTACAGCTAGCCCTACTTCCCCGCCCACTGATCTTTGACCTCGTCGCACTTCTTATCGACGAAATCATTGATGTCATCGACCAGGGTGCCAGACAGCAGATTGATGGTGTTGTCGGCGGCCGTCGCCGTCCACATGGCACTCTTGATCAGTGCAGGCGCTTCGATTTTGCCCCAGTTGATCTTCGCCTTCGTCGCCTTGCCCTTTTCGAAAGTGACGGTCGGAGAAAAATCAAACTTTATGTCGGTTGGCGCGTCTTTTTCACGTTCGACGACACACGTCACCGAATGTTTGTCCAATTGCAGTTCAACCTTGTCTTCGGTCATCGCTTTGACGAG
>JAYUCQ010000210.1:0-4861 GCA_043740265.1 Hyphomicrobium sp. | reverse complement strand
TGAATGCCGTGCGCGACCGTGGACGCGATGCGATCGGCTTCCATCAGCAGTTCTGGCATGCGATCGACAAGACCCACGGCCTCGCGTTCGAGTGCCAGCACACCGCGACGATCATTTGCGCTCGGTGCGTGTTGGCCTTTGAGGCCGGCCATCGGCCTTACTCCACGCTCGAAGCGAGACGGCTGATGATCTTCGCCAGATCTTCGCCTTCGGCACGGGCCGCAAACGACAAGGCCATGCGGTGCTTCAGAACCGGTTCCGCCAGCGCCACAACGTCATCGATTGACGGCGCAAGGCGGCCATCGATCAACGCCTTGGCACGCACTGCCAGCATCAGCGCTTGGCTGGCGCGCGGGCCCGGACCCCAGGCGACGAACTTATCGGTCTCGGGACTGCTGCCCGTGCCCGGACGCGCCGAGCGCACCAGTTTCAAAATGGCTTCGACGACTTTATCCGGCACAGGGATCTGGCGCACGAGGCGCTGCGTCGCCATCAGTTCTTGCGCCGAAAAAACGGTTTCGAGTTTCGTCGAGTCGCTGCCCGTCGTCGCGTACAGCATTTTGCGCTCAGCGATCAGATCGGGATAATCGACATCGACCTGCAGCAAGAACCGGTCGAGCTGGGCTTCGGGCAGCGGGTACGTGCCTTCCTGCTCCAGCGGGTTCTGCGTCGCCAAAACATGAAACGGAGCCGGCGTATCGTGGCGCTGACCGGCGACAGTAACATGATGCTCCTGCATCGCCTGCAACAGCGCCGACTGCGTTTTCGGCGATGCGCGGTTTATTTCGTCTGCCATCAGCAGCTGCGTGAAAATCGGCCCTTTGATGAAACGGAACGAGCGGGCGCGGCCCGGCTCATCTTCCAGCACTTCCGAGCCGATGATATCGGAGGGCATCAAGTCGGGCGTAAACTGAATGCGCTTGGCGTCAAGCCCCAGCACCTTGCCGAGCGTATCGACGAGCAGCGTTTTGGCCAAACCCGGCACGCCGATCAACAGCGCATGACCGCCGGACAGCAGCGTAATCAGCACCCGCTCAATCACCTGATCCTGGCCAAAAATCACGGTCGCGGCGGCCTTGTGGGCCTTCTGCACCCGGTCGCTCGCGGCCTCTAAGCGCGGCACGATATTGGCGTCAGTCTCGACAACGGTGCTCATGGTCTCTTGCGGCCTCTCGGTTGAGCGCGATTTTTCCGTGAAATTTCAAGAACCAAGCGGTTCGCTGTGGCCCTATAAGGGGCGATGGACGATCCCGCTCAGGCCTTCTAGGGTCAAGTGAATGTTCGGTTAGATTAGGGGCAGTTTGAGGCTTTGGATAGCGCGTCGCATATGACCTCACTACGAACCTGGGCCTCGCTTCGAACCGGCAAGCCACGAACCGGCAAGGACGGCGCGCCATGACGGCAAACCCGCCTCCCGCGTCGCTCGGTGGTCTCGAAGCCCTGATCCGCGCTGCCGGCGAGGGCACGGGGGTTCGTCCCGTTGATAAATGGAACCCGCCCTATTGCGGCGGCATCGGCCTCAAAATCAGCGGTGACGGCATCTGGCACTATCAGGGCAGCCCCATCGGCCGCGTCGCGCTGGTCAAGTTGTTCGCCAGCATTTTGCGCAAAGACGCCGACGGTCAAACGTACCTCGTGACGCCGGTTGAAAAGATCAGCATCGATGTTGCAGACGCGCCGTTTCTTGCTGTCGAAATGGCGGTGACGGGATCGGGCGCCAATCAAGTGCTGACCTTCCGCACCAATGTCGATGATGTCGTCACCGTCGACGCCGCGCATCCGATGCGCTTCGTCCGCCAAGAGCCCGATGGCGGCTTGAAACCTTACATCCTGGTGCGTGGCCGTTTGGAAGCACTCGTCACCCGCGCCGTTTACGCCGATCTCGTCGCACTGTCTGAAATGCGCTCTGGCGAAACATCGCCCGGCATCGGGCCCAGTATCGGGCCCGGCATCTGGAGTGGTGGCGTATGGTGGGAACTGCGCGGATAGAGCTGTGCGGCTCAGTCTCGCAATCGCAGCGCCGACGACCGTGCACATCATTGCGCCAATTGTCGTCGCGTAAATTGTCGTCGCGCAAATTGTCGTCGCGCAAATTGTCGTCGCCGTCATCGTCTCGCTCCGTTCACCTCCCTGTGGTGTCCTGAGCCCGGACGTTCAGAAACTACGCATCTCCAACCCGGTCAAAGAGCATAGCACAAAATCACCTCATCCGGAATGCCCGGCGGCAAAGAGTTCGTCAAAAGCCTTAAGCCCGGGGATAACTCGTTAAGCATTTTTGTTTGCGCCCTGCGCTTCCGGCCTGCGCTTCCGGCCGGCTCGACGAAGGAGAGTCGGAAGCGCAAAATGAAAGTCAGGGGGCCGGCCCGCGCGCATTGCGGCTAACGTGGGGGGCACGCGTCACCACAAATGGGCACCGGGGGGAGTGCAAAGACGCGACACGGGCCGGCTAATGGGGAGAACGTTGCCGCCGTCGCGATCCGTCGCTTTTTTTAAGCCGGATTTTTGGGCGTTAATGCCCAATCTTCAATGCATGTACGGCGTGTAGCCGCCGAACGGGCCGCTCGCGCGGGGGAAGAAGAAATCACCGTCAATGGCGCCGCTGGGATAATAGCCCTGCGCCGCTGGATCGCCTGCCGGGCCACCTGAAATCACGTCGGCCTTCTTGAACGAATAGCCGCCCGGACGCCGCCGGTTGCCGTAAATCGTGCCCGTGAGTGGCTTCGATTTGGAAACCTTAGCGGATTTCGGCGCCGCTTCTGCGGGCTGTGTGCCAGCGACAGCGAGGACTGCTGCCAAGGCGGCGAGCGCGGGAAAAGTTAGCTTCATTGGGAGCACCTTGTGTCGATCACGGCAATTGCTGGAACTTGGGACCTTTGCCAGGTGTTTGCAAGTGATGTCCTGACAAAGCCCTGATGGCGCGTGCCCTTGAAGGCACGATAGCCGCAGGTCTTTGCGCCAGGATCGCTGCAAAAGGTTAAATTCTGGAGATCAAAATGGGCGCTTTGGACGGTCAATGCTTTTGCGGTCAATCCAAGCTCAGTTGCGAAGGTCCAGCGCTGAAGGCGGTGCATTGCCAATGCAAGGATTGCCAGAAGCTGAGCGGCACCGGGCATTTGACAAATATCGTCGTGGCCAAGGGAAGCGCCATCGTCACTGGACCTTTGACGGTGAACGAAGCCCAAGCCGACAGCGGCAATACCAACAAGCGTTTTTTCTGCTCGCTTTGCGGTTCGCAGATGTTGCGCGAGAATTCCGGCATGCCGGACGTGTCGATCATCCACGCTGGAACGCTTAATCTTCCTGGCGTCGTCAAGCCCGAGGCCGTGATCTGGCATAAGAGCGCCGTGCACTGGGATTACACCGATCCGTCGGTTCCCGTATTCGAGGTCATGCCGCCGAAGGTGTGATGAGGACGTGGGGAGGTGGGGCGCATATCGCCGCCACAATTGTCATACTAGGCCTCGTGCCTAGTATCCATTCATCCGCTTGCTGTGGAGTTCGTGACGCGGTGGATCCTAGGCACAAGGCCTAGGATGACAGCGGTGGGTGGAAGCACGCCCAATCCAACCTACGGGTTTTCTTTTGATTGAGGGGGGCTATGCGGGCTTTCCTTCTGACTTCATCGTGAATACCTCAGAAACTCATCTTCAACACGTTTTACACCAGTTGGAGAAATCTTTGCGCGTCGCGACTTCGAGTCAAACTCAATCAATCGGCGTTCGTGTAGCGGTATGAGAACTCGAACGGCAAACATACTCTTTGCCTTATACTCGACCCAGCCGACCAATTTTTCCAGATCGACCCAGCCAACGGTTTGATGGAGTAGCAATAAGACCTGGTCTTGAGTTGAAACGCCAGGATCAAGCACGCGCTTAATCTCTTCGTCTTCCCAAATTAAAGGAATTTTGCGTTGAACAATCGCGTCCACAGCGCTTTGTGCAACCTTTGTTGGGACGGAGTGAAAAATTCTTACGAGTTCTGCGATTATCCAGTTTGAAATAGAATAAACGGCGGTGGCGTCGAGATTGTTGGGGCTCACATCGCCACCAACGTGCCCCACTCCGCGATTGTTTCGTATCTCATACAACGAGATTAACATTCGAGGAATTAGGATACGCAAGCTCCGATCCCCGGCTCTATTACTGTCGGCGGGTAGTCGTTCTAAAGCGAGACACGACTCCCGCATATTGGTCGGCTTCGTGGGGTGAGTTGCGAAATTTCCCGAGATCGCACCTTCGAGGATACAGTACACGACTTCGCAAAACTTTCCGCCATTCAACTCAGACGGTTCCCATCTGCGTTCGACGAAGTTGCTGGCAATCAAACTATAGGTAGAAAGGAGCGGCTCGCGCAGCCCCTTTGGCAATCCTGAGAGAAGAAGTTCTGACGCCAACATTTAGCTATTCGCTGCGATGTCTTTTACAAGCGTCGCGGCACTCTTGAGGCCGGGTGCGGTTAGAGCCCATCCACGATCTTTCGAACCTGCAAGATCGTTGCTCTTGTTGCGAAAGTGCGTGGCGTGGTTTGGTGCGTCGTAGCATCCCTGAGAGATGCACAAGTCCCGCGCTTCTTTGTCTTCAAAGTTTGTTGCGCCGGATGCAAGCAGCTTGGCTGCGCCCAGCAAATTGTAGGCATTGAAAGTCTGATCCTTCTTGCTCCTGCCCGGGATTGACGACGCAATAATTTCGACGGTGCCATTGTCAATGTGGAAGACCTTCTCAATTTCCTCTTGAGACAAATTGTTTTGCTTCATCCAGGTCATTGCCTTGGCGGGAACTTCTGATGCTCCAAAATCCACGCCATTTGATGCATTAGGTGTCGAAGGCGCGGTTTTGCCAAAGTAAGCGTGTGCTGCAGCGAG
>JAYUCQ010000209.1:0-4878 GCA_043740265.1 Hyphomicrobium sp. | reverse complement strand
CCAGACTGCCGTCGGGCTTTTCCATGCGCAGCAGGCATTCGTAAATATCGGCCTTGCCGGTCTTGGCGTTGACCATCGGCTGCAGCACGAGGCGCATGCGATTGTCGTCGAGGGCTTCGATGACTTCATCCGCAATCGTGATGTTGCGGCGGCGGCTTGACTCTGCGCCCGGCGTCGGCTCATAGGCCATGAAGCAATCGAAGCGCTTGGTCTTGGCCCGCTCAAGGGCGTGCAAGGCGTGATTGAGTGCCTGTTGAACGCTCGCCGCCTGGTCCGGAATGATGACGCCGCCAACCGAGATAGTCGCTGAAATCTGGCAGACAGAGGTTTTGACGTGCGTGTCGCGGACGGCTTTCATAAAGCGCTCGGCGGCAACGCGCACGGCACCTGGGCCGCAGTCTTGAATGAGAATGCCGAACTTATTTGACGAGAAGCGGCCGACGACATCGCCGCCGCGCAGCTTGTCTTTAATTTTGTGGCCGATGGCAGCGATGACTTCATCGCCAATGTCGAAGCCGAAGGTCTCGTTGATGACCGCCAGATTGTTGACAGCCGCAATGAGCAGCGCCGACGGCGGGTTGTCCGCAGGCCGGTTGATGTTGCTGGCGATGGCTTCCGTCAGCCGGATGCGGTTCAACTGGCCGGTCAGTTCGTCACTGTCGCTGCGGAACAAAAGCCGCTGTTCTTCGAGATAGCGTTCGTTGATGACCCGCATGATACCGCGCGCCCGCTCGGGGCGGCCGTCGGTGCCAAACCATACGCGGCCCTGGTCCTCAAGGCGCAAGTGCGTGCCCGTGCGCGCGCCTTGCGGGCGGATGGCATATTGAATGCGATAGGGGTAGCCGCGCACGTTAGCACTGGCCTTGGCGGCGGCTTCAAGCACCTCAATGCGGCGGCCAGAGTGCTCGGAGACGATCAAGGCTTGAAAATTTGCGCCGGTGGCAATGGCGGACGGATCTGTGACGCCAAGCATCTGGACGGCGTTGGCTTCCCAATCAACGCGGTCGTTGCGCAGGTTCCAGACATAAGCGGATTCATCCATGACCGAGAACACGCCGACCATATCCAGGCCTTCGGTTTCGGTCAGAGTGTCGAAGGCAGCGCGCGGCGGCTTGGCTGCCTCCAAGGCAGCGCTGGCGCGCAAAGATTGTGAAAAAATCGGCGCGTTCGCCACCGGGAACCTCAAAATGTCCTACGTCCCACGTGCCCAAAGAAAGCCGGCAGCGGCGGAAACGAATTCGAAACTAAGGGCAAATCCCTAACAAGGCTTAAAGTGTTGCACCGGGCCGGTAGAATGCGGCCAAGTTTCCGGAAAAGTTGCAGATTTGCTGGCGGCAGAAACAACAACGGCCAGCGCGAGGACTGGCCGTTGCGACAATTTTAAGCGTCAAATCTGCAATTACTGGTCAGCGCCGATGCTGAGATCGCGACGGGCGACGCGGATGCCGATGGTATAACCAGCAATAACGTCGATCAGGCCGGCGATCAGAATCAGGAAGAACACCGAGGTTGCGGCCTGCGGCACCATCAGGAATTCCACCAGAACGGCGATGAAGACGATCATGGAAAGAGCGTGATCGATCAGAGTCGATGTTGAGGTGAAGGTCGATTTGACGATTTCGATGAACAGCAGGATCAGCGTGATCAGCAGGACGAAATCGCCCCAGGCGAACGTCCAGGTGCCTTTGCTCAAGAGCGTCAGCGAAAAGATGGGCTTGCTCAGCGCCGCGTTGGCGTCAGCGCCGCCCGCCAACACCACAAGGTTATAGAGGATGAAAGCGAATACTAAGAGCGGGATGGCTCTGATTGACATGGTGTCTCCTCTCGAACGTGATCATGATAGGCGCCACCAGGAGGGGCGCGCAGGCGCGTCCTTGTGCCATGCGGCATCCGATTTGCCAAGCCAGCGGTGGTGCCGGCTCAGGGGCCGCCGCCAAACAATAACGGGGCACCGGACGAACCAGCACCCTGAGAAGACTTTTACCCGGCAATACGGTGATTAAGCGTCTGTTTTCGGGTCAAGAATTTGACGGCCGCGATACTTGCCCGACTTCAGGTCGATGTGGTGGGGACGGCGGCGCTCGCCGCTTTCCTTGTCTTCGACGTAAACCGGCGCTGTCAGCGCGTCATGCGAGCGGCGCTGCCCGCGCTTCATGGGCGACATCTTACTGCGTGGAACGGCCATCGTACGTGCTCCGGGTCTTTATTGGACTAAACAGATAAAGCCGCAGAATTGAACGGCTTAAGCGCCATTGTCCGAATGAGTGGTTGTCCGAATGATTGATTGGGAGTGGAAGTAGCCGAACAGCTAGAATTCCACGTCCATGAGCCGGCTTATACGCGGGATTTAGGCCCAGCGCCAGTCCCTCAGGTGAGGATAAAACCGCGTCCTAAAGCCCAGCTAGCCGCCGCGGCGGGAGGCCAAAACACAGGCGGTCTGGCTGGGCGGGGTGGCCCGCATACGGTCCTGAACATCACTGGCGAGGCGCTGCGTGCGCCGTCCTGGTTCGCCTGGATCGCGGGAAATGGGGTTGGGAAGGGCGACGGCCAGCTGGGCGGCTTCGCGCTCGTTCAACCGTCGCGCCGCCTTGTCAAAGTAAAAACGCGACGCCGATTCGACGCCAAAGATGCCGGGGCCCAATTCGGCGATGTTCAAATAGACTTCCATGATCCGCCACTTCGGCCACAGCAGTTCGATGGCGAGCGTGAGTGGAATTTCGATGGCCTTGCGGAGATAACTTTTCGACGGCCACAAAAACAGGTTTTTGGTGAGCTGCATCGAGATGGTGCTGGCGCCGCGCGGAATGCCGTCTTGGGCCCGCTCAATCGCCGCCTGCATTTCGAGAACGTCGACGCCGTGATGCTGGCAGAAGCGGCCGTCCTCTGAAACCAATACGGCGCGCACGATTTGCGGCGAGATGGCGTCCAGGCTGACCCAATCCTGCAAGATATCCTGTCCGGTCAGGCGCTGTTGCAGCATCAGCGACGACATCGGCGGGTTGACGAAGCGATAGACGACGATGAGCGCGAGAACGAGCGCCATGTATCCGGCGAAGGTATAGCCAGCAACGCGCAAGGCTTTGCGGGCGAAGGTTTTGGCGGGGCTTTCGTCTGCGGCAGGTGCAAGGGTGACTGTCGCGGCAGGAGGCGCAGTTGCATCTGCGGGGCGGCGTGCCGGATCAACGCGCAAAGTGGTGTCGATGATGGACGTCGATGGCGCGGGCGGCGGAGGGGCTGTCGGTGCCGGTGTAATTTCCGGCACAGATGGCGGTGCCGGGGCTGGCTCAATCAACCGATAGGCAATTGGAAGAAGCGGTTGCGGCGGTCGCGGTGCGGTTAAGCTGCCGTTGTGGTCATCAATATCAACGCCGCTTTTGTTAGACGTGGCGAACACGTCTCCCTCTCCCCATGCCGCTGCACTTGGCATGGGGAGAGGGCCATGCCGCATGGCATATCTTCGATATGGCGTGTGAGGGGCGGCCGCTTGCTCGGAGCTTGTGTCGCCCCTCACCCTAGCCCTCTCCCCGTGAAGAACGGGGCGAGGGGACTCATCGAGATCCACTTCAGGATGGGTTGCTTCTGGTGTGGCACACGACAGCACGAAAGAGACCGGCGGCACTGTATGCCGCGACGAGGCCACGGCGTAGGGTCTTGGCAATTCCAACTCAGGCACCGGAAACTTCAGGTCCGAAACAGGCGGCGGCACCGGCGGCGCACGGCCCACAGCAGGCCCGGCCGTTTTCACGGCGCCTGTCCCAACCGTCGGCGGATCGGCCGCATTGTCCCGGGTGTCTTCTGAACGGTCCATACTTTGCTTGTAGCTGAGGATGCGATAAGGCGCTGGCGGTATCCCGGAACAATGGCCATGTTGAGGGGCTTTTCCAGGGAATTCCGCTAAGAGGTTAAGCCTTGCCATCATTTGCCGCCCAATTGGCACACGCCGCTAGCCTTGTCGATGCACGTCTCGGCGAAATTCTGGATTCCGGACCTTCACGTGGAGTGCCTGAGCGTTTGGTCGCAGCGACGCGGCACGCGGTGCTGGGTGGCGGCAAGCGCTTCCGTCCGTTTCTGGTTTTAGAAACGGCTAGCATGTTCGGCGTTTCGAATGCCGCCGCGTTGGATGCGGCCGCGGCTCTGGAATGCATCCACTGCTATTCACTGGTGCACGACGATTTGCCGGCGATGGACAACGACGAAATGCGCCGAGGCCGTCCAACGGTTTGGAAAGCCTACGACGAATGGACTGCGATCCTCGTTGGCGACGGCTTACAGACTTTGGCTTTCGAATTGATGAGTGCGCCCGCTGCGCATACCGATCCGCGTGTGCGGGCGGAACTGGTGTACGCGCTAGCGCTGGCAAGCGGCAACGCCGGCATGGTTGGCGGCCAGGCGCTTGATCTCGAAGCCGGAAAACTGACACCGGATCGCGCGCCAGATATCGGCCACATTGCCCGGCTGCAAGCGATGAAGACCGGCCGCCTGATCTGCGTCGCCTGCGAAATGGGCGCGATTCTCGGCAACGCATCGGCGGCGGAGCGCGCCGCGATGGTGCACTACGGCGAGTGCGTCGGCTTCGCGTTCCAGATCAGCGATGACTTGCTGGATGCCGAGGGCTCGGCTGCTGATGTCGGCAAGGCAACCGGCAAGGACGCGGCGGCTGGAAAAGCAACGCTGGTCTCGCTCACTGGCGTCGAGCGCGCACGCGAACATATGGACGAGGCGGTGGCCAATGGCATTGCGGCGTTGGCGCCGTTTGGTGAGCGCGCGTCGCTCCTCATCGAAGCCGCGAAGTTTATGGGACGGCGGGGGAGTTAGTCGGACTGCTGCAGAGCGTCATCCCGGCACGACTCCTTAGAAGTCCCTCTAGGGAGAGGCCGG
>JAYUCQ010000208.1:0-4879 GCA_043740265.1 Hyphomicrobium sp. | reverse complement strand
CCAACAGTTGCTCTGGCGTGAAATTGGTTTGCATGGCCTGCTATTTTTGAAACGGGAGCGGTCGTCGATAACTTATCGCATTAGATGTTGGCGTACATTCGTCCGGGATTTAACAGGTTGCCTGGATCGAACGCGGTTTTCAAACCCCTCGTCAAGATCTCTATCTCTGGCTTCATCGGTTCAAACACGTCGACGGACGTGCGCACCTCTGGCGCTGCACGCACCAGCAGTGCGTGACCGCCGCGCACGGCAACGGCACGCCGGACATCGGCCGCGCCCGCATCGGCAGCTGCTGGTACTTCCAGCCATATAAGACCGCCTGCCCAATCGTAGAATGCCTCGGACGGCATAAATTTCTGAATGGCGGCGACGATTTCCGGCGCCTTCGTCGGGATGGTCGAGATCCGCCATAGGCTCGTCGCTTCTGAGTAGGGCATGATGCTCATCTGGCGAACGTCGCTCCACAGGCTGCCCGATTCCTCGGGGCCCAGCTCCAGCGGTACGCCATAGACCTTGAGTTCTTCCTTCAGCCTTCCGGATCGGTAGGTGATAGAGGCGCTGAGGTTTTCCAACCGCAGCAGCGTCAGCGCCTCGTTGACCGACTTCAGGCGCGGATGTGAGAGCCGGGCGACAATCGCTTTGGGCAAATGGGCCGCGCCCGAGGGCTCGAACGGCGTCGCCATTGCTTTTGTAAGCAATTCGATCGCCAGATCATCGGGCAATCCTGGAAAGGCCAGAGTCATTACTTCTTCTTGCACCGGCATCACCTTGAAGGTGACCTCGGTTATCACCGCGAGCGTGCCCCAACTTCCCGTCAGGCCGCGTGCCACGTCTAGGCCGGTGACGTTCTTCATTACCCGGCCGCCGGATTTGAAGAACTCCCCGCGCCCGTTGACGGCGGCCAAGCCCAGCAAATGATCGCGGCCAGCGCCGACCGCGATCCGGCGCGAGCCAGATAAGTTGGTGGCGAATACGCCGCCAATCGTCTGCGCATTGGCCGGGCCGCCGGTCGCTGGTCCCAAATCCATCGGCTCGAATGCCAGCATCTGATTGTTGGCGGCAAGCTCGGATTCGATCTCGATCAGCGGCGTACCAGAGCGCGCCGACATCACCAGCTCGTTGGGCTCGTACAGCGTTATGCCGCGCATCGACGCCGTCGTCAGCAGAACTTCCGCCGTTGACGGCCGCCCAACGCCGCGCAAGCCACCGTGGCCAACGACCTCGACGGACCGCTTTTGCGTGGCGAGCTTGGTAATCATCGACTGCAATTCCCACTCGGCGGCGGGTCGCAACAATTCTGTCAAGCCATTCTCCTGTACTCAGGCTGCCCGAACGGAAGCATGACTGACTTCGAGCGGGAAAACTTTGGCTGGATTGAGAAGCCATCCAGGGTCGAACATCGTCTTGACGCGCATCTGCACGGTGAGATCGACTGGGGAAAACTGCACCGTCATCAGGTCGCGCTTTTCGATGCCAACTCCGTGCTCGCCCGTCAAGCAGCCACCGACTTCGACGCACAGCTTGAGGATCTCAGCGCCGGCTTCCTCTGCCTTTAACGACTGCGCCGGATTGTTCGCATCGTACAAAACGAGCGGATGGAGGTTGCCATCGCCGGCGTGGAAGATGTTGGCGACCTGCAAACCGCGCGCCGCGCAAATCTCAGAGATGCGGCGCAACACGAGCGGCAATTGCCCAAGCGGTATCGTGCCGTCCATGCAATAATAGTCCGATATTCGCCCAATTGCTCCGAAGGCTGATTTGCGGCCCAGCCAAATGCGCGCGCTCTGATCCTTGTCGGTGCTGATGACCATCGTCTTGGGGTTGAAGTTCTGCGCAATTGCAGCGATCTTTTTCAAGAGGCTGTCGATTTCAGCGTCGGCCCCTTCGACCTCGACGATCAACAACGCTTCGACGTCCATCGGATAGCCGGCGTGCGCGAAGGCTTCGCAAACGTGAATAGCTGGCTTGTCCATATATTCGATCGCAACGGGGAGAATTCCAGCCGCGATAATCGCTGAAACGCACGCACCGGCAGCTTCCGGCGTGTCAAAGCCCAACATCATCGGGCGCGCGCCTTCGGCCGACTTCAAGATCCGCACCGTCGCCTCGGTAATAATGCCGAGCTGGCCCTCAGAGCCGATGATGTAGCTGAGGAAGTCATAACCTGGTGCATCCAAGTAGGCGCCGCCGAACTCGACCACTGTGCCGTCGATCAGCACCATCTTAACGCCCAGCACGTTGTTGGTCGTCACGCCATATTTGAGGCAATGAGCGCCGCCCGAGTTCATGGCGAGGTTGCCGGCCAGCGTACAAGCGAGCTGTGACGATGGATCGGGCGCATAGAAAAACCCCTGCGCAGCAACTTTGGCCGATATGCCCAGATTGGTAATGCCCGTTTCGAGCCTGGCCGTGCGGTTGTCGTAATCGATGTCGAGAACGCGGTTCATTTTCGAGATGCAGATGACCACGGCATCTTCGGCTGGTAATGCGCCGCCGCACAGCGACGTGCCCGCGCCGCGAGGAATGACCTTCAAGTTGTTCTCGAAGCAGTACTTCAAGACGCGAGAGACTTCGTCGGTCGTGCGCGGCAAGACGACGAGAAGGGGCATGCTGCGATATGCTGTCAACGCGTCCGTTTCAAAGGCGCGTCGGCCGTCCTCGTCGAGAATCAGTGCGTCTTTGCCGATCAACCGTCCGATATCGGCCGCGATGATGGAGCGCCGTCCAATAGTACCAAGGTCGGGCTCTGGCATCTTAACCATCGACATCGTCGCGGCTCCCTAAACTCGCTTGCGCGGAATGTACTAAACAGCCGTTTGTATTGCCAATTAAAGGACTGTCTTCAGAAACTCTAGCCACAGCTGCCGGGCCGGTTTACTCTCTGGGGAATAACAGTCCTTCATCTAACACGATTTAGCGAGAGTGTTTAGCGTGGCAGAACATAACCCCATGGGAGGCCGTGCCGTGTCAAGTCCCAGAACCAGTACACCGAGGGACCCAAACGTGACCGCGATCAGCGACTTGGATATCTTCGCACGCGTCGCTCGAACCGGCAACATGTCGGCTGCTGGCCGCGAGATGAGCCTTTCACCAGCCGTTGTGTCCAAACGCATCAGCTTGCTTGAAGACAGGTTGGGTGCCCGGCTTTTTCAACGCACGACCCGGCAATTGACGTTGACTGAAACCGGCGAGGGCTATTTCAAGCGCGTCGTCGACATCTTGTCGCTGGTCGAAGAGGCCGAAGATTACGTTAGCCGCCGCAATGTCAAACCGCGCGGCTTGCTGAAAATCTCCGCACCGACCTCGTTCAACAGGTTGCATATCGCGCCCCACGTACCCGACTTGCTGGCGCGCTATCCAGACATCGAAATTGAAATGCATTTGACCGACCATTTCGTCGATATCATCCGGGAGGGCTTTGATCTCGCCATCCGGATCGGCGAATTGGAAGACAGCTCGCTTGTGGCGCGCAAACTGGCCAACGAAAACCGCGTAATGTGCGCAACACCCGGCTACCTCGAGAAAGCCGGCGCACCGGCCTCACTGGGTGATCTTGATGCTCACAACTGCCTCGTCGCCGGTGCTCAGGATATCTGGCGCCTCGAAGGCCCAGAAGGCCACCAGGACATCCGCGTCAAAGGCAACATTCGTTCCAACTCCGCTGAATTCGTGCGCTCGGCTCTGATGCAGGGCATCGGCATTGCGCTGC
Source organism: Hyphomicrobium sp. (assembly GCA_043740265.1). Taxonomy (GTDB): domain Bacteria; phylum Pseudomonadota; class Alphaproteobacteria; order Rhizobiales; family Hyphomicrobiaceae; genus Hyphomicrobium_B. The sequence continues at coordinate 1,170 of JAYUCQ010000208.1, read as the reverse complement.
GGGCAACCTGGGACATCGGACCGGAGTTGGCGCGCGGCGAACTCAAGGTCGTGCTGCCGGGCTATACCGGCACGACGAAGAACGCCATTTATGCGGTCTACCCGTGCCGCGAATTCATGCCGGCCAAAGTCAACGTGTTCATCGAATTCCTGTCCGAACTTTACGCTGGCAAGCCGAGCTGGGAGAAGCTGGCGGTAGTCGATACCTCTGGCGTCGTTCCAATGGCCAAGCCGGTCCGCAAAGTCGCTGGCAAGGTTGCTTGAAGCGGTAGCTGCGGCGAATACGGCAGTCACCGCCTCGTGACCTGTATGTGATGTTATTCTGTTGCGTAGTAATTGCGCGAATGGTCAGCAAGCTTTCAGCTTTGGTGTGCTCCTCTCCAAAGCTTTGGCATTTCGCTATGATCTAAGCAGGTAGCACGCATGGGAGCTGGCCGGGTGTCCGGTCAGTTTCCCAGTTCTTGCGACCGCTTCAGTGCCGCCAGCACAGCTTCGCGCAGCAATGTTTGCATACCGTCAGGATCGCGCATGAGAACAGCCAGCGCGGCAGCCGTCGTGCCACCCGGGGACGTCACGTTCTGGCGTAAGGCTGCCGGATCGTCTTTCGATTGCCGCAGTAGGTCACCCGCTCCCGACACCGTTGCCCGCGCCAATTTCATCGCGGTGTCGCGATCAAGCCCGGCATCGCAGCCAGCCTGAGCGAGACATTCAGCGAGCAAAAATATGTAAGCTGGCCCCGAGCCCGAAACGGCCGTCACTGCATCAATGAGATGTTCTTCTTCCAACCAGACGACATCGCCGACGGCGGCCAACAGATCGTTGCAGGATTTTTTTTGCGGCCCGCTGAGCGAGGAGTTTCCAAACGCTCCGGTGATACCGCGACCGATCGCGGCGGGCGTGTTGGGCATGGCGCGGACGACCGCTGTGTTGGCGGGCAAATGCCTTTCGAAGCTCGCAATCGCGCGCCCCGCTGCGATCGACAGCACGACAGTTGCAGGACCCGCCAGCTTGGCCAAAACGGGAAACACCTGATCCATCACTTGCGGTTTTACGGCAACCACAATCACCGACGGCGGCACCTGCAAACTTTGCACGGGGCTCAAAACCCTGATGCCGTGGCGGGCGACAAGTTCGGCCGCCTCACCTCTGAGATCAGGCTCCTGGACGATGA
>JAYUCQ010000207.1:0-1975 GCA_043740265.1 Hyphomicrobium sp. | reverse complement strand
ACGATGCAGGTATCCATCTCGCCACCGGCCGAGAAATACCCGACGCAACCGGCATAAGGTCCGCGCTTGGCCTTCTCCAACTCGGCGATGATTTCCATCGAGCGCACTTTCGGCGCACCCGAAACGGTGCCAGCGGGAAACCCGGCCATCAGCGCATCGATCGCGTCGTGGTTGGCGCTATCCAATTTTCCAACCACGTTGGAGACGATGTGCATGACGTGGCTATAGCGCTCGATGACGAATTGATCGGTGACTTGAACCGAGCCCGTCGTCGTCACGCGGCCAACGTCGTTGCGCCCCAGATCGAGCAGCATCAGATGTTCCGAGCGCTCCTTGGGATCGGCTAGAAGGGCTTCACCCAGGGCCTTGTCCTCAGCCTCGTTGGCGCCGCGCCGCGTGGTGCCAGCGATGGGCCGGATAGTGACGACGCCATCGCGCACCCGCACCAGAATTTCTGGGCTCGAGCCCACGAGCGAAAAGCCGCCGAAGTCGAGGTGGAACAAAAATGGCGATGGGTTCAACCGCCGTAGGGCGCGGTACAGCGCAAACGATGGCAGCGTGAACGGGCTCGAGAACCGCTGCGACAGCACCACTTGAAAGATGTCGCCAGCCGCGATGTAGGATTTCGCCTTGGCGATCATGCCGAGATATTCGGCCTCGCTGGTGTTGGACTGCGGGATGGGAAGATGCGACGCTTCGACGTCCGTTCGCGCGTTGGGCGGCAACGGCGCGTCGAGACGCCCCATGGCGTCGGCTAGCCGCGCGCGCGCCGCATCGTAAGCTGACCGCGCCGGCACTTTGCCGTCTGGGCGAACGGGCGTTACGACCGTGATCTCGTCCTTGACGCTGTCGAAAATGAAAATCAGCGTCGGGCGGATCAGGATGGCGTCCGGCACGCCTAAGGGGTCTGGCACCATCGCGGGCAGATTTTCGATCAGGCGAACGGTGTCGTAGCCCATGTAGCCGAACGTGCCAGCAGCCATCGGCGGCAAGCCTTCCGGCAGATCGATGGCGCTCTCTGCCAACAACGCACGCAACGAGGCAAGCGTTGGCCGGCTATCAGGCTCGAAGGCATCGGGCGCTGCGATCGGCGCGCGATTGATTTCCGCAGTGTCGCCGTGCGCCCGCCAGATCACGTCGGGCGATAAACCAATGATCGAATACCGCCCGCGTGTTGCGCCGCCCTCGACGGACTCGAGCAGAAAACTCATCGGGCTACCGTCTGAGAGCTTCAGGTAGGCAGAGACGGGCGTTTCGAGATCACCGACGAGCCTCGTCCAGACGACTTGGGGGCCGCCCGATTGATAGAGCGCCTCGAATGCGGGCAAGGCCGGCAACACGTCCAAGTCGTGACCACCGTGCGTACTGTGCGGCTGCTCGCTCGCCGGTTGAGACTTCGATTTAACGTCAGCTTTGATGTCAGCTTTCATGTCAGGGCCGCTCAAGGTGCGCCACTCCGCTTGAACTTAAAACCCCGTCACTGTGGCTCTGGAGCGCCAAGCGCACGTCTCATCGCGTCTTCGTTCATCTGCAGCCCGAGCCGCGACTGCAGCGCTGTGGTGTACTCGTTGAGCGCTTGATTGGTGAGATCGGCCTCGATGTCGCGGGTCAGTTTTTCAGCCTGCTCCTTGGTGGCAGCCGCGGCCGGAATGATATCTTCGACCACGATGATCGTGCGCGATTTCCGGTCAGCCGATTCAGCTGACGTCGCTTTGCCCTTTTGCAGTGCGAACGCCTGTAACACGCCGCTTTCGCTCAGGCCCGTTGGAATGCTCGAACGCGAGAACGGCTCGGTCTTGTCGACCTTGGCGCCACCCGCCACGGCTTCAAGTGCGCTGAGTGCCTCGCCTGCATTGACGCGCTCGACGAGTTTGCCGGCCAGTTCTTCCACCAGACGCTTGCGTTCGTTCGCCAGGAACTGAGCTTTGACCTGGTCCTTGACGTCTTCGAACGGCTTTTGCTTTGGCGCCTCAGT
>JAYUCQ010000206.1:0-1976 GCA_043740265.1 Hyphomicrobium sp. | reverse complement strand
AATTGTTCCAGCGCCTCTGCTTTGCGGTCGACGGCGACAAGCGCCATCGCAAGATCGTAACGGGCCTGATGGTTGGTTGGATCGGCGTTGATTTTTGCAACAAGTTGCGAAGGATCTCCGGCAGCGGCGGACTTTTCGGCAAGATCAAGTGCGGCGTTGATGCTGAGCACGCGCGCTGACCCTGATTTTTCCGGCGGTACGAGAGAGATCGTCTGCCGCGCGCGTTCGTAGTCGCCGCTGCCCAAATAGCAAGCAGCTAGTCCGGCCAGCGCTTCAGCGTTCGTGCGATCCTCTTGCAGAATGGCTGCGTAAACTTCAGCGGCGGGCAACAGTTCTCCCTGCTCCAGAAGTTCGTCGCCCGTCTTCAAGACATTCTCGATGTCGTCTGCGGCGTCTTCAGCCAGTAATTTGTCGATGAATGTGCGCAGTGCGCTTTCCGGCTGCCCGCCGACAAAACCGTCGAGCGGCTGACCATCGCGGAACGCGTAGACCGTTGGCAGCGACTGGACGCGCAGCTGCGCCGCGATCGCCTGGTTTTCATCGACATTGACTTTGACCAGCCGGACCTTGCCGCCGTAGCTGCGCACCACTTTTTCAAGCACCGGCGTCATCTGCTTACACGGCTGACACCAGCTCGCCCAGAAATCGACGATGACAGGCACATCGTTCGACGCTTCGATGACGTCGCGCGCAAAACTCGCCGACGTCGCATCTATGATCAGATCGGCGCCGGCCTCCGCGCCAGGCGGGCTCATTCGTGTGCCGAATTCCATGTCTTAAGTCTCCTGGTGACTGGAGTATCAGCCAGTCAGTGTTACAATTTCCGGCTCATGCCCCGTTGACCGAATGAACCGCAAAAGATCGTCGCGCGCAATGTTGGTCGTAGCGGTGTTCTCAAGTGGATGACAATTGAGGCTGTCATGGGTCATGAGACCGGAATCAATCACAAGCCTGACCTTTTTCGCCGTGTCGTTCGCGATTGCGAAGGCTGTCACCGCCCCCGGCAGAACGCCAAGCGCGGCCATGAGTACGTCCGGCTTACCGAATGAAAAGCGCCCCATGCCGAGTTTCTTAGGCAACGATTTTAGGTCAACCTTGGTCGAGGCATCAGCAACGACAAGAACAAGCGCGCCCTTGTCGTCTTTCAAAAACAGATTTTTGGTGTGAGCGCCCGGAATGCTGGCATCTACCGTGCTGCTTTCGGCCACCGTGAAGATGGCATCGTGCTCGATGGTCGTCGTTGCGATATCCATGGCTTTTAAGCGATCGAACAATTCGCTGCGGGACAAAGGCACTTCGAACACCTCACATTTTCCGGGGCTGCTTGAGATTGCCGCAAACCGCCGATGGGCCGCACCGGAGGTCCAAGAAACCACAAAAACGGCCCCCTTGCATTGCCGGAACACTTGCGCCATAAGGCGTCTCTCGCGGCACCGCAAGGTGCTGGCCCCAAATGGATGCGGGTGTAGCTCAGGGGTAGAGCACGACCTTGCCAAGGTCGGGGTCGAGGGTTCGAATCCCTTCGCCCGCTCCAATCACTTCGAAACAAAGCACAATCAATACAATTGAAAAAGGGCGCACCTAACGATGCGCCCTTTTCATTGAGTCAATTTTGCGGCCTTACCAGTGATGATCGAATAGTCCCGGCCTGCTGCGTTGCCAGCCATAGCCGCCTTGGCGGACCACAACTTGCTCGTGCACAACGGCGACGACAGCGGCGTGCGAAACGACGTGGCGCGAACCCGGACTGACAACGACCCGGCGCATGACGGTGCCGTACATTGGCGCTTCATAAACGCGGCGAACCGAGGCTTCCTGAATAACAACGGAATGCTCGACGGTCCGGTATTCGGCTGGACTATCGTGGGCGATGCGGTGCGCCGGTGCCACGACAACTTCGTGAGCAACAGTGCGGGTGATTGGCGCTGACCGCACTTTACACATCCGCTCCCGGCCAAAAAGACGGCGGGAATGCT
>JAYUCQ010000205.1:0-4898 GCA_043740265.1 Hyphomicrobium sp. | reverse complement strand
CATCGTCAGCAATAAGAACGGTGCCTCTGGCCATGATGCTCCTTTAAACCTTGTGGTTCGCCGCGATTTTGTCTGATGTGCGCTGGCGTTGTTGCATAGGTAACAGCACGCGGAAGATAGTTCGCTTGGGTTCGCTTTCGCATTCAATGACGCCGCCATGGTCGGCAATGATCTTGGCGACGAGGGCGAGGCCGAGCCCGGTGCCGGACCGCTTGGTGGTGACGAACGGATCGAAGAGATGCGGCTTTAAATGGTCTGGTATGCCAACGCCGTTGTCTTCGATCTGGATCATGAGAGGCAGACTGACGCGTGTATCGGACCCGGCAACCGATAACCGCACACCCGGCTTGAACGCGGTCTGCAAGATGATGCGGCCGCCGTCACGTTTGTCGCCGAGGGCCTCGGCCGCATTTTTCACGAGATTGAGAAAGACCTGCACCAGCTTGTCGCGATTGCCAAGCACTGCAGGCAGCGACGGATCATAATCCTCAACGAAACGCACGTCGCGTCCAAACCCGGACTCGGCTATGCGCCGCACGTGGTTCAGCACGTCGTAAATGTTGACGGCATCTTTGACGATCGGACGCTCGTCGCCGAAGACTTCCATGCGATCGACGAGATTGCAGATGCGGTCTGTCTCGGAACAAATGAGTTGCGTCAGTGCCCGGTCTTCGTCTGAAAGGCCCGGCTCCAAAAGCTGCGCCGCGCCGCGAATGCCCGAGAGCGGATTTTTGATTTCATGCGCCAAGACGCTCGCCATGCCCGAAACGGAGCGTGCAGCGGCACGATGCATGAGCTGTCGCTCGATCATTTGCGCCATGCTGCGCTGTTGCAGCATCAGAAAAATGCTTGCCGGGTCATCCGGCATGGGACCGCCGTAAACGTCGATGAGTTTGGAATGGGCGAGGCGCGGGGAAGCGATTTCAATGCCGTACTCGTTGACTGTTGTCGATGTCGCATGCACCTGCTCAACAAGAGCCAGTAGCGGGCATCCGAACGCGACCACATCCGAAATATGGCTGCGCTTGAGCATCGCGGCGCTCATCGAGAAAAATGCCTCGGCAGCGGCGTTGGCGAAGGAAATATATCCGTCGCCGGCGACGACAAGGACCGGATGCGGCAAAGCCCCCAGCAAAATTTCGCTGTCAATTTCACGGCCAATGACCGGCGAAGGCTGAGCCAGTGAAGTGCCGCCGTGACCGGAATCTGGAGCTATCGGCTTTGCCGCCCTGGTGCTCATGCTGCGATCGCATCCAAACTTGAATAGAAATCCGCGAGGCCGCTAAGAACTTTATTGGGCTCCCATTCGGTGCACAACCGGCTGCGCCAAGTCTTCATCGTGGGATCACTGCATCCGCTGCTGGCTAAATACCAGCCGATGTGTTTGCGCGCGTTCTTGATGCCCAGCGTGCCGCCGTAGTGAGAGAACATCGCTTCGATGTGCTCGTGCGCAATGTCGCGCTGGGTATCGCGTGACGGATCACCCGGATCGCAACCGCTGGCGAGTGTTTGAGCGATACGTCCGGGCATCCACGGAGCGCCGTAAGCACCGCGGCCAATCATAACGCCGGCAGCACCGGAGGCCATAAGTGCGGCGCGGGCATCTTTTGGGTCGAGTATGTCGCCATTGACCAGGACAGGCAGCGTGGTTGCTTGCACGACCGGCGCTACGGCGGCCCAATCAGCTTTGCCGGTAAAAAACTGACAGCGCGTGCGGCCGTGCACCGTGATGAGCTTGACGCCCTCGGCCTCGGCGCGCCGCGCGAGTTCCGAAGCGTTGCGGCTCGCGTCGTCCCAGCCGAGCCGCATTTTAAGCGTGACGGGAACATTTACAGCTGCGACGACCGCTTTGATCAGCGACTGAGCATGATCGAGATCGCGCATCAGGGCGGAACCGGAGAGTTTGCCCGTCACTTCTTTGGCGGGACAGCCCATATTAATGTCGATGACGCTGGCACCCCTGGCCTCGGCAATACGTGCACCCTCGGACATCCAGTAGGTCTCGCGACCCGCAAGTTGTATAACGAAGGGTGAGAGCTCCCCGCCCTCGGCGCGGCGCAAAACATCGGCCCGGCTCTTGACCAGCTCTTCGCTCGCTATCATCTCTGAGACAACGATCGGGGCGCCGAGCCTATGGGCCAAGCGGCGGAATGGCAGGTCTGTGACGCCTGACATGGGCGCCAAAGCCACGATCTGCCCAGAGTTCAATTTCAAGTCGTCGGCCGCCGCCATCCGATATGCCTATTTTGTGGGCAAAATATTTTTTGCCTCACTTATGGGCAGCGTATGTGGGCTTTGTCCATTTGGCAAGCGCTAAGACGGTAAATCCAAGTTGCCGTGTTGACGCGCCAGCGCTACCGATGAAAACGTTGCCGGTGGCATCCCAGACGCCCCGAACTTCCGTTGCCCCCAGGAGTCTTTCAGTGATGGTTGCTGCCCTTATTGTAGCCGCTGGGCGAAGCACGCGGGCGGGCGGCGATGCCGGTGGCATACCGAAACAGTACCAGCCGCTCGCCGGCATACCGATGCTACGGCGGACACTGCAACCGTTCTTGGATCACGCAGGCATCTATACGATCGCGGTTGTCATTCGACCCGAAGACCGGCAACTTTATAATGCCGCGATCAACGGAATTGACGGCAAGCTGCTTCAACCCGTCAACGGCGGAACCAACCGCCAGCAATCGGTGAACTTCGGTCTTGAATCACTCGCGAGCGCTGGGCCAACTCACGGTGTTCCGGATTATGTGCTGATCCACGATGCGGCGCGGCCGTTCGCTGCGAGTGATTTGATCAGCCGTGTCGTTGACGCTCTCTCGCAAGCGCCAGCCGCGATTGCCGCCGTGCCAGCAGCCGATACACTCAAGCAAACCGACCAAAATGGCATTGTCGCCCGCACGCTGCCGCGCGAAAACGTTTGGCGGGCACAAACACCACAGGGATTCCATTTCCAAAGGATTTTAGATGCCCACCGGCAAGCCAGGGCACAGGGTGCGCTTGATTTCACCGATGATTCCGCGCTCGCAGAATGGGCCGGAATGCATGTTGCTATAGCACTTGGCTCTGAAGCCAACCGCAAGCTGACAACGCCGGAGGACATCGCACTTGCGGAGCGCGATTTGAAATCAGACATCGCCACATACGAAACGCGAACCGCCAACGGCTTTGACGTTCATCGCTTTGCCGCCGGCGATCATGTCTGGTTGGGCGGCGTCAAAATTCCCCACGCCCATCGTTTGGAGGGGCATTCCGATGCTGACGTTGTGTTGCATGCCCTCACCGACGCACTTCTGGGTACGATTGGCGACGGCGATATTGGCCAGCACTTTCCGCCCAGTGACCCGCAATGGAAGGGTGCCGCCTCGTATTTGTTTTTGAAAGATGCCGCCCGTCGTGTCATGGCGCGCGGGGGCCGCATCATCAACGTCGACGTAACGGTGTTGGCGGAGGCTCCCAAAATCGGGCCCCACCGCGCTGCCATGCAGACCGTGATCGGCACCACACTCGGCCTTGCCGCCGACCGCATTGGGATTAAAGCAACAACCACCGAGGGTTTGGGCTTTGTAGGCCGGGGCGAAGGAATCGCTGCAATGGCAACGGCAACGGTCATGTTGCCATCCGTGTTACAGCCCACCGGTGCAGATCAGCAACGATCACCGCGTTGACCCGGCTGACAGAATCGCGGCAACACTAAAGGGCGTGGTTGTATTGCCACGAACACCGCGGGAGCCGACATGAACATCATGCCACAGAACCTCGACAAAAGGCCCTCTGATGCCGCCATCAGCGCCATTGCAGAAGCCACGTCAGAGACATGCCTGGCGACCCGCGTTCGCCAGTTGTCGCGTATCGTCACGCGGGTTTACGATGATGCCTTGCGCCCACTCGGCATCACCGGCAGCCAATACACGCTGCTCGCCCAACTCGCAGCGCGTGATGCAATCACTGCCGTCGAGATTGGACACGATCTCGATATCGAAAAATCGACACTTTCGCGCAACTTGAAACGTCTCCTGTCACTTGGCCATATCGTGATGGATCCCCCCGCCGGACGGCGTGGACGCGGCTTGCACCTGACGCCCAAAGGTCAGGCCGTGTTGAAGGAAGCCTTCCCGATCTGGCAGGGAGCCCAGAAGAAGACCGTTGGGGCTATGGGTTCCGACAGTCGTTCCGTTCTCGATGGTCTGCTTTCCCAGGCCGAGACCCTGATAGCGGCTTAATCAGCGCCGCCGTTTGCACTTCTTCCTCTCTCTAGATAAGCCTACCGGGGAGCGCTTTGCCCAAGCGCTCCCCGAAGTCTTTTCAGGAGTGGCTGATGTTCGCAACCGATCTCGTCCAGAAGGCCGAACAGTTGCTAGCCAGCTGCCGCGCGCGCGGGCTACGGCTGGTCACGGCCGAAAGCTGCACCGGCGGACTGGTGTCAGCTTTGCTGACTGAAGTTGCCGGCTCGTCTGATGTCTTTGAACGCGGGTTCATCACATATTCGAACGCAGCAAAAATTGAGACGCTGGGCGTGGCTTCGGCCCTCATTGACCGCCACGGCGCGGTGAGCGCAGCGGTTGCCGTTGCGATGGCTGAAGGGGCCCTCAAGCATTCACGAGCCGACGTCGCGGTTTCCGTGACCGGCGTTGCCGGGCCAGGTGGAGGCACAGCGCAAAAGCCTGTTGGCCTGGTTTATATCGCGGTCGAACGGCGGGGCAGCTCAGCGGAAGCGAGCCGTTTCCACTTCGCAGGTCCAAGTCGCCACGACATTCGTTTGGAGAGTGTTCGAGAGGCTCTGCGGCTGGTGACGGAGACACTTCCATGACGTTGCGACAGTTAATTGTTTCCTCCGGCTTGAGTGTGGCGATTGCAATGGCTGGGGCACCTGCCGCATCAGCGGCCGACATGACGGCGCA
>JAYUCQ010000204.1:0-1984 GCA_043740265.1 Hyphomicrobium sp. | reverse complement strand
ACATTGCCGCCCGGCACTGCAAAGGCATTCAAGAGTGACCAGTCATAGACGTAAACCTTGAACGGCTCCGGTGCGCCAGCGCCCTTCGACAGCCGTTCTGTGAGCTTAGCGAGGGCCTCGATACCAGCCGGCGCGACACATATTTTTTTGCCTTCTGTCATCGACTGAATGGCCTGTTCGCCAAGACGCTCGCGCCAGCTTTGCGGTAGCGTGCGGGCGATGGAATGCGCGGGGCTCCACCCCGAAACATAGATCGCAGCCGTAAGCCCGGATACCGCGGCGAGACCAATTATCCAAGGGCGCGCGTGCCGCCAGCGCTCCGCGCGAGCGGTAAGTTGAGGCGCAAGCTTTCTCAGGGCGCGTGCAAACTCGGGGTTCGGTACGAACAGCGATGCGCCTGGTGCCGTGGTCGAACTCAACAGGACATCAATGGCGTGCGTTCGAACAGGCTCCGCTGCCTTCAACGATGCATACGGCCACAGCCATAGCCGGTGCGAATCGTTGAGCTGCACCTCGACCCCCGTAAGGCCCAAAACGGCTTTAACATCCCGAGGTTGAGTTGATTGGCCATCGCTGAAGCGGGCGTAGACGGCCGCACTGCCAGGCAATGGCGACGACGTGACGGCAGGCATGAAGATGTTCCCTCGGGGTCAAACTTTGGAGGCTGAACCGAAATTGCCGCTGTGGTGCCCAAGTCAAGCCCTTCGGCCGCCGAAGTCTTCTGCCAGTTATCGCGCATCGGCCATAGCGCACGTAGTGGCCCAAGGCCCGCGTTCAATCCGCATCGGCTGATTCACTCTGATTTGGTTGCCGATCCTTTGAATTTGCACCTTAAATTCCTACAACTTAGCCATGTTGCTGTTAAGCAACGCTTTGCGACCGCAATGCCACGTTCGGGCCACAAAGTCCGAGCACCTGAAAGCTTCAGAAAAATGACAAGGCAGCGGCTGATCTAACGGTAATGCGATGCCTCAGCCTTTCATGCGAGGCGGGTCACTTTGAGAGCTTTTCACCCGCTCCAGCATCGGAGCTGACGAGGAATATTATGGACGCGAAGACGTTCGATAAATCGAAATTGCCAAGCCGCCACGTCACGGAGGGGCCAACACGCGCGCCGCACCGTTCGTATTATTACGCAATGGGTTTGAAGGAGCATGAAATCCATCGGCCGTTTGTCGGCGTTGTGTCGTGCTGGAACGAAGCCGCACCGTGCAACATCTCACTCATGCGTCAAGCTCAGTCCGCTAAGAAGGGCGTCGATGAATCTGGCGGCACGCCACGCGAATTTTGCACCATCACCGTGACGGACGGCATCGCCATGGGCCACCAGGGTATGAAGTCATCGCTCGTCAGCCGCGAGGTCATTGCCGACTCAATCGAATTGACGATGCGCGGACATAGCTATGACGCCCTTGTCGGTATTGCCGGTTGCGACAAGAGCTTGCCCGGCATCATGATGTCGATGCTGCGGCTCAACGTTCCGAGCGTTTTCATGTACGGCGGTTCTATTTTGCCGGGCCGCTTTCAAGGCCGCGACGTCACCGTTGTCGACGTTTTCGAAGGCGTCGGCATGCACTCGGCCGGCAAAATGACCGATGCCGAACTTCACGAACTCGAATGCGGCGCGTGCCCGTCGGCCGGGTCATGCGGTGGCCAGTTTACGGCCAACACGATGGCGTGCGTGTCTGAAGCGATCGGTTTAGCTCTGCCGGGTTCCGCTGGAGCACCTGCACCTTATGAGAGCCGCGACGCGTTTGCGGTCGACAGCGGCCGCGCCGTCATGCGCCTTCTGGCAGACGGTATTCGCCCGCGCGATATTTGCACGCGCAGAGCCTTCGAAAACGCCGCTATCATCATCGCTGCAACGGGCGGTTCGACAAACGGCGCGCTTCATCTGCCGGCTATGGCTAACGAAGTTGGCATTGATTTCGATTTGTTCGACGTCGCTGAAATCTTCAAACGCACGCCCTATATCGCCGACTTG
>JAYUCQ010000203.1:0-1987 GCA_043740265.1 Hyphomicrobium sp. | reverse complement strand
TCATCCGCCGCATCGCGCCAGGCGCCGCGGCGGCCGGACACCCACTCCTTGATGAGCTTGTTGGCTACGCCATCCGCTACTACGATGACTTCGTGAAGCCTGAGAAAAAGTTCCGGCCCGCGGCACCCGAAGAGCGCGCGGCTTTGCAAGCGCTGCACGACGCACTGGGCCGGATTTCGCCAACCGCCACTGCCGAAGAATTGCAAAACCTCGTCTACGATGCTGGCAAATCGAATGGTTACACGAAGGAGACACTGCGATCCTGGTTCCAGGCAATTTACGAGGTTCTACTCGGCTCAAGCCAGGGACCGCGCTTTGGATCGTTCATCGCACTTTATGGCATCGCGGAGACGCGTGCTTTGATCGAAAAGTCGCTGGCTTAAAATCCGAAGTCCGGACCGAGCCGCTAAAGCGCAGCCTTTAGCCTAACCTGACACCACGTTTGGTTTTTGAGGCAATCGTCGCCGCAGATTTTGCTTCGGCGGTTTCGACGTCACGTCCGGTCGAGCGCAAACTTAAAAGGTCTATGCGCCAGATTTTCTCGATCCATTCGATCATCCGTTCTTCGCGCGCCTCAATTTCAAAACGGTGCCACTCCGAGCACTGCATAATTTCCTGCGTCGTCGCCAGCAACGGCGTTTTAGCGTCTGCCTTGAGGTAAATCTCTTTCTTAGTAGCAAAGGATGCGTTGCGCGCTTTGTCGTTCTGCTTCTCTGAGATGAGGACGAGGTTGCCGATGTTTTCCGTGCAGCGGCCACGATCGTCTGCACTTGGAAACCAGCGCCGCCACTCGCTTGTCGATGATGGCCGCTGCGGCAACACGTGTTCGATCGTGTAATCATCTGGACGGGGCGCGGGCAGGCTGCCGGAAATCTCATCGCTGAGGCGTAGTAGCAAGAGCTTGCAGATTTTCGGATTACGGCGGTGCAAATCGCGCAAGTGGTAGGCGATGTTACGCGTTTCTTCGCGCGACAACTGAAAGATTTCGCTTTCAGCTGTGACGGGCATGCCGCCGCGCAAGGCGGCCACTACGTCGGCGAACTTACGCACGCGCTTGCCCGTACCCAAGCACAGCAGCCGTAACAGGTGGGCGAGGCGATCGATCTCGTTCAACAAAAATGCCGCGTATTCTGGATTGGACTGCCAATTGCTCAAAGCCAGCATGGCCGCTGGCGCCCAATCGGCCGCTGGCAAGCGATTGAGATAGAGCAACGGCCGGCGCAAATTCTGCGGCAGCTGATCGCTTTCTTCCTTGATCAGGGAATACGAGGCGGCCAGTGGCAAAAAGACTGTTCGCAAGAACGGTTCAGCGCCACCGTGCTCTTTAATGGCCGAGCGCACACCTGAAATGATTTGCGGCTTTTTGTAACCGTGGATCGATCGCACGTGCGCAAAAAAATCCTCGAAGCTCTCGCCAAGTTTGTCGCTGGCTGAATCCCAGGATTTCTCGGCCCATACGAGCCGTTCGGGAGAAACCCTGCTTAGGAGGTCGGCTTTGAGAATGTCGTTGCGCCGTAGCTTTTTGCCGCGCTCATTGAGAACGATGAACATGCGATGGGCGCGGTCGATATCGTGGCTCAAAATCGCAACCAAATGGCAATTGTCGGCGAGATAAGTGCCGAGCCGGGCGCGCTGCGCTTCAGACATCTCTTTGAGTTCGGTCAAGAGATGATCGCGAACTTCCAACAGCGCCGCGTCCTGCCCTGATTGCCCATCTTGTTGGGGCACTTCGAGCGTGCTGCCCGGCTTCAGAACGTAGCGTTCGAAAAAATCACGGTCGCGCGTCGATAGATGCAGCCTGAAGCGTTCGGTCCTGAAAAAGCGCGTGCCTTGTTGAGCGGTGATCATCGGCGCGGCGCGTTTGGTGAACGGCCCGCGCGCATTGTTTTCCAGATCTCGTAGCACCGCGAACAAGGTCATCATGGTCACCAGCCGCTGCTGGCCATCTACGATATCAAATTCGCGCGCCGGCAACTTTGGCGACAGG